>NZ_JAUBVJ010000037.1:0-15764 GCF_036702785.1 Microcoleus sp. AR_TQ3_B6
CAACAGTCAACAGTCAACAGTCAACAGTCAACAGTCAACAGTCAACAGTCAACAGTCAACAGTCAACAGTCAACAGTCAACAGTCAACAGTCAACAGTGAACTCGAAATTACTATTCCGATGCTAACGGATTTGATATGATTCGGATTTTGCTAGTGGACGATCGCCATATTATTCGCCGGGGAATCAAGAGCATCCTGGAATGCTATTCTGATATGCAGGTAATTGGTGAAGCTGAAAACGGACAGGAGGCGATCGACCAAATCCCCATCCTACAGCCCGACATTGTGCTGATGGATATTCGGATGCCCGTGATGGATGGCGTAGCAGCAACCGGGGCGATCGTACAATCTTATCCCGATACAAAAGTCCTGGTTTTAACCACATTTGATGACGATGAATATGTCAGCCAAGCCATGCGGCTGGGTGCAAAAGGCTACCTGCTCAAAGATACCGAACCCGACGAACTTGCCTTAGCGATTCGCGCTGTTTATAAAGGACACACCCAACTCGGCCCCGGATTGTTTGAAAAAGCCCTGATGACTCCTGCTGCAACTAATCCGACGGTTGTTTCTCCGCCAGAATTAGAGCAACTTACGCCCAGAGAATTAGAAGTGTTGCGTTTAATAGCTTCGGGCGCCAACAACCGAGAAATTGCTCAAACCCTATTTTTGTCGGAAAACACGGTAAAGAACTATGTAACGAATATTTTGAGTCGGTTAAATTTGCGCGATCGAACTCAAGCCGCACTGTTGGCTCATTCACTCTTCAATAATTAGGAACTTATTGATACCTGAAAGTGGCAATCAAAGCCTTGCTCAGAGACCGATTCAGCCACTTTATTACCGCCCGGTTTTTTACACCCACCAATCCGCACCAGTAGCCCACAAAATCATCAACTGTTTCGCTCTTGGCCGTAAGCTTGCCAAGCCAAATCGACCAGCCCGTTAACTATCGCGACAGCCACCACCGCAGAACCCTTACGGCCCTCAATCCGAATGTGAGGAATCATCGAATCGTGCAGCCGCGACTTCGCCACGTCAACCCCCACAAACCCAGAAGGAGTCCCAATCACCAAAGCCGGTCGAATTTCCTCAGATTCAATCAAATCTACGATCGCCGACAAAGCAGTTTGAGCCTGGCCCACCACAAAAATCCCCTCAGGATAGCGTCTTGCCAAAGTTTCAATCCCCCAAGCCGCCCGCGTCCTTTCCTTTTGGGGGCGTGTCAAAGCCTCCATCGAACAGTAAACCGGATTCGCAAAGGTACTTTGGATCAAGGGCGTAATGCCCACCTGCACCATCGGCACATCTACCACGATCGTAGTCCGAGCAGCCAAAGCCGCCGCCCCGGCTTGCAAAGCCTGATCGGAAAAACTAATTAAAGACTTGTACTCAAAATCAGCAGTCGCATAAATCACACGGCGGACTATTTCGTACTCCGCCGCTGAAAAACCGTGGTCGCCAATTTCGTTATCAATTAATCCCAGACTCTGGGCATCGCTTACGTGCCATTCCATTTGTTGGATAGCTGTCGCCTGTGAGTTATCAGGTATCAGCTTACCAGCTTTTTGTCATTAGCCATTAGTCATTAATTAGTAGTTATTGGTTAGGATCAGGTTTTTGGGCCATTTGGGTCGCCAACAAATAATCTCAAGACTTGCGCGCGTGGCCCATCACCTTGGTTTTTTCACAGCAATACTTCGTTACAGCCAGCCTCCAAGGTGAAAAACCCGGTTTTTAAGAGTCGCAGCCCGTCCAAAACTGAACCTGAAAACGAGACGATCGCACTGGTCTCTCGGCAGCCAACGCTCCCCATCCGGGTCGAGGGCTCAGCCCGGGACGATCGCACTGCTAAGTTTCCGACGACGACGAAGAAGAATTGCCCAGCACCGGAGTCAGGAAAGCCACCAAAGCTCCGATCGCAAAACCGGCCACATTCCGAAACACAGGCAACCAGTCAGAAGTCCGAGTCACCACCGGCCCGAGTCCGAAAGCGAAAAACAGAATGCCCCACAGCGGTGAAAAAATCAGCGCCCACTGCCAAGCCACAACCTGTCCCGGTTTCCGAGGCTGAGCCGCAAACCCGCAGATGACGCCGCCAACCACCGACGTAATTAACGTCAGAATCCACTGTTCCCTCGGCAAACCGGGAACCACGCGACAGCCGCCCTGACGCAAACAGCCCTCTATCGACTCCAAAGATTCAATAATCGCTCGATCTTCGCCATTGTCCCGCACAAAAAATTGATTGCCGTAGCGGGTTTGCAGTTCCACCCAAAAAGTTCGCGGCAGCAGCGGATACAGCGAGTCGCCCACATTAAAGTTGAGAAAATTGCCCCCTCGGGGGTCAGCGACTAATAACACACTCTTGTTATCTAGCCCCCAATAACTTTTGACAGCCAAACCAGGCGTGCGATCGTACTGAGTCAGCACTCGCAGTTTCCAGCCGGTTTCGGCTTCAAAGGCGTTTAAATTTTTTGCCAAACCCTCTTCTTCAATATCCGTGAGGGCTTTAGCTAAATCAATAATCGGCGTCTGAGTTGACGGCAACAAATCGGGATTGTTGAAAGCGTGAGCCTCCGGTGCGATCGTCCACACCGACAAAGCCAGAAAAAATGCGGCAACAGAGGCTAGAAATTTTCGCGGGAAAAGCTGTGACATAGGAACTTGTAATCCGGGTCTTAATTGTGAATACTAGCTGGCGGTCTTAACCAAAGGATCAGAGAAAACTCATATTTCTTTACAATTATTTACTTTACAGGAAGGGGAGAGCAAGGGGAAGGAAAAAATAGTTTTTGAGAAAGGGGGAGGGGGAGAGGGGGAGAGGAGGGGAGGGGGAGAGGGGGAGAGGAGGGGGGGAGAAATTAGCGATCGAGCTCCTCAAGGGGGTGAGTAACATCCCCAATCGAAAATCAACTGCATCCCCAATCGAAAATCTAAAATCCCCAATTGAAAATCAACTGCATCCCCCAATCGAAAATTGAAAATCGAAAATCTAAAATCAATTTGGTTTGGCCGCCACCCCGTCACAGAGATGTCGATCGCGATCGCTCACATTAGGATTAGTTCTCAGATAATCGCCCACCCAGTCGCAGCCCCTCACCAACAAATCGTCAAGATCCAAATTCCACAAAATCACCCGATTATCTCGGCCAGCAGAAGCCAGAACCTTCCCATCCGGGCTAAAACTCACGCTCATCACGCTATCCTTGTGACCCGTCAAAGTTTTTAGCAAAGTCCCGCTGCGGCTCCAAAGTTTCACCTTATGATCGTAACTGCCCGAAGCAACCAACAAACCATCCGGGCTAAAAGCAACGCTAGTCACGCTGTCGCTAGAACCCTTGAGCAGAGTCGCCACCAAAGTCCCGTCCACCTTCCACAATTTCACCGAATTGTCGTAACCCGCCGAAGCCAGCATTTTGCCGTCAGGGCTAAAAGCAACCCCCAACACAAAACTGTTGTGAGCCCCTTCAAAAGTTCTCAGCAAACGACCGTCCCGATTCCAGAGTTTTACAGTACCGTCATCGCTTGCAGAAGCCAGCATCGAGCCGTCGGGACTGAAAGTCACCCCAGTCACCCAGCCTTGGTGTCCCGTCAAAGTCTTAATCAACCTGCCGTTTCTCGTCCAGAGTTTAACAGTCTTGTCCTTGCTTGCCGAAGCGATAATCTCGCTGTCGGGGCTAAAACTCACGCTCATCACGCTGTCGGCGTGGCCGTCGAGAGTCCACAGCACCGAAGGCGAACACGGGAACAGGGGAGCCGAAGGACAAGGCAGAATATTATTCATGCCATCTTCTTTCAAACTCCAGATTTTCACCGTTTTGTCGTAACTCCCAGAAGCAATTAGTTGACCATCCGGGCTGAAACTGACGCTGGCGACTCTCTGAGTGTGTCCTTCCAAGGTTTCGAGCAAAACTCCCGTGCGGCTCCAGAGTTTGATAGTTTTGTCCGTAGAAGCAGAAGCCAGCCTTTGGCCGTCGGGGCTGAAAGTAACGCTTTGCACCCGGTTTTGGTGTCCCTCGAGGGTTTTGAGCGGCACGTCATCTAGCCGCCACAGCCTGATAGTTTTGTCAAAACTTGCCGAAGCCAAGGTTTTGCCTTCCGGGCTAAAACTCACCTGAGTAACTCGATCGGCGTGTCCCTCAAAAGTTCTTAGCAAGCGGCTCTCCGGTTTAATGTTGCTAGCATCGGTTGGGCGTTTGTCGCCAACACCAGCAAGATTCCAGAGTTTGACAGTCCCGTCTGCACTTCCAGAAGCAAGTGTTTGACCGTCGTTTGAGAAACTGACACCAAATACCCACTTGCTGTGTCCCCGCAAAGTTGCTACCAGTTCCCCGTCCCGCGCCTGTGTTGAATTTTGTCTGGTTGGGTGTTTTAGTGCAGCGATGCTCCAGATTTTCACCGTTGTGTCTTCACCCCCACTGGCGATCGTTTCACCGTCGGGGGAGAAACTGACGGTGTAAATTTTCGAGGGTTGTCTGTTTTCGCTGTGCCACAAATTAGCGATTAACTTACCGTCAGAACTCCACAGTTTCACACTACCGTCATCGCTCGCCACAGCGATTATTTTGCCGTCGCGGCTGAAGCTGAGCCAATTTACGGGAGCAAATTGTTCGATCGTTCGCAGCAGCGTGCCGTCGGTTTTCCAAAGTTTGATAGTTTTGTCTGTAGAGGCACTGGCGATCGTTTGACCGTCAGGGCTAAAAGCAACGCTGGTAACGCTATTAGTATGCCCTGTGAAAGTTGCCACCAGCGTGCCGTCAGTTTGCCAAATTTTGACAGTTTTATCTAAACTTGCCGAGGCTATGGTTTTGTTGTCGGGACTGAACGCGACACAGGAGACGCTGTTAGTGTGGCCTTTGAAAGTTGCCAGCAAACTGCCATCCCGCCGCCAAAGTTTGACGGTTTTATCTACACTGGAAGAAGCTATTGTTTCGCCGTCTGGACTGAAACTAAGACCCCAAACTACATCACCGTGTCCCTCTAACCGGTTGCGTTCTTTGACTCCATAAACAGCCTGCTGGAGGGCGGCCGAAATCAGAATTTCCGTGTCTTTGAGAGTATACATTTGTTGGGAGTGTTCGAGCTGTCTCCACTTTTTACCAGCTCTCAAACTTTCCATCATAGCGTCAAATTTGTTGTTTGAGAAATAAAGTGCTTCAGAAGCTGCTGTGAGGGTACTGATTTCAGCTCGCTGAGTTTGAGCGACAGCTAGCTGTTTTTGACCCACAGCCCGCCACCAAAAGTTTACGGCGGCGATCGTGGAACTGGTTAGCAGCAGTACGCCGATCACTGCTAATCCCAGCAGTTGTTTGAGAAAAGTATTAGCTCGGTAGAGCTGTGCTTGGCTCATCTTTTTGTCCGCTTCTGCTTTGTGCAGTCTGGCTTCTAAGCCGAATCTTTGGCGGATCGGCCGCACTAAATAGTCGTGTACCAATTGATAGCGGTCTTCTGGGGCTTCCCGCAGCAGAAATAGCAAACCGTGACCGACTAAAATGTCTAAAATTAAGTCGAGGTTGTCGGTTTTCTTTTGTCGGCTTTCTGGGTCTTTTGCGAACTGTCGCTGTAGGGAAATTCTGCCGATGCTGCCGATCGCCGATAATTCGGTTTCGCGGGCATCTGCTGGCTGCTGGCCTGTAACTAATGAGAGTTCGTGTTTGGTTTTTATCAGCCGAACGCCTCTTTCATCTGTCAAGGAAAACAAAATTTTCCAAGCTGCATCTTCGTTAACTGGCCCGCAATCAGAGATGACTCTTTCGAGCGATCGCTTCACTAATTCCGCTTTGGGATTGTCCCCCAATTGTTGGTATTGTGCTAGACTTGTAATACCTTCTTCTTGCAGTTGCGCTCCCACTACCTGCAATTCGATAGGTCGCACTTCTTGCAGTTCGTCTGCTAAATCTTCCACGAAGGCATCGATCAGTGCCGGCTCTAAATAAAATTCCGCCCGTTCCGTTAAGTGTCCGATGACAGCCCGCGCGTCTTTGATAGAAAAACTGCGCAGTTGGTAGCGGATGCTTTTATCGAGAATATTATTGTTAATAGCGTCAAGATTTGGGAAGCGATCGCAATCTAGTAAGTAGTGTAAATAATCTTCACGCAAGCACAGAATTACCTTAACATAAGGCACATTCAAAAACAAGCGCAAAAATTTATAAAAAAGTTGTCTTTGTGCCACTGAGGTAGAAACAAAGAAAAACTCTTCAAATTGATCGAAAATCAGCACAGTCAACAAATTATTTGTGGCATTTTCGCGCAACTGCTCTAGAATAAAAGAAGAGACTTCCGAGCTACGAGCAGGAATAACCGAGCCACTTCTTTTGTGGATTTCCTGTACTCCTTGGGAGATTAATTTACTTTCTTCTTCGGCTTGCTTGTCGTACAGTGCGCCATTCAAAGCATTTTCTAACTCGACCAGCCAGTCGGTGTAAACTTTGACTACTACGGGCAATGTATCGCGTGCGCCCGGAGTAATATTTTTCAAAGCTGGTACTAAGCCGGCATTGACTAAAGAACTTTTCCCGACGCCGCTGGGCCCGTGAATAATAGTTAATTTATGGTCGTCCCTGCTAATTCTTTCTAGCAAGCTATTGATATCTGTTTGGCGCGAGTAAGCTGTCATGGACGCTGCGATCGCGGCTTGATTTTGAGCTGAGGGACCCGAAGGATTGACGGCTTGTCGCTGCTGCTGCAATTGGCTGGCTCCGATAAAAGCTCTAAATCCGTATTGATATTCGATGGACCGCTGGGTTTTTTTAATCCGAAACGCTTTCAGATACTCTCCCTGCTCGAAATAAACAGCTTGCAGTTCCGTCAAAATATCGATGTAAAGTCGGGGGTCGTACTTCGGCTCGCTTTGAGATTGAGCCAACTCCAAAGAATGAACCGCCGCTTCCCACTGGCCTAGCTGTCGCAAACTGCGGGCTAAAAGTAAAAGATACGAACTCCTGTCGGATTTGGGATGTTGGATTTTAGATTTAAGTTCGTTACTTGACTCGTTAGTGCCGACAAATTCTGGATAATTTCCCTCAAACCCCAATCTCAAATCTTCAATCAGCAATCTCAAATCATGAGGCGTTTGATCCAAAATCGCCAAAGCCAACTCGGCTAGCTGGCGGGCTTGACTCCACCTCGACTCTTGCAGGGCAACTTCAGCCAAAAACCCGTAATCTTGAGCTAGTTGGCTGGGAGTACCGTAAGTGAAGTGCAGCTGCAAAGAATTTTCAGCTAATGCTTGCAACTCTCCCCAAGCTTTCAGGCGCTGCAGCACTTGTCCGAGGTGTGCTGTCACCTCAGCTACCAATTCGAGGCGTGAGGCCAGGGAGAAAGCGTTTCTAGATTGTTCGAGGCTAATCCAAGCTTGTTCCCAGTGGTGGCGGTTGGCTACCGGATTTCTGGCTGCTTGCAAGCGGTGACACAGGGCTATGTGAAACAGCACTATGCCTTCTCTCTCTAAAAATAAAATATTGGGGACAGGATTCGACAAGGAAGAGAAGGTTTGTGGGTTTTCGCCATGTTCCAAGTTTGCCAGTTCCAAGTTGCCGGTTTGCTGCTGCCAAAATGCTAAACTTTCTTTGTAGTGAATTAAGGCAGTTTCGGTTTGGTCGCTGACGTAGTAATCTCGACCGAGAACGAATTGCAGGCTGGCTTTGAGTGCGGGTTCTAATTCTTGACCGCGATTTTGTAAATCTCTTAAAGCTAATTCGAGTTCTCGGCGTGGCAAAGAGCCGATCGCCAAATCGAGGGTATTGCCCGGACTCAAGGGCGAATAGGAGTGGACATCTGATTGTCGTTTGTTTTGGGGTGGAGAGTCAAAGGTGAGAAAGCGTTCTCCGGGGCTGATTTCGCGCTCCAGGGCGCGTTTTTCGCACCTGGTACGGCAACTTTCAAAACTAGCGAGGGCGCCGACGGTGCTGCTGCCGAGTTCTTGATTGAGTTCGCCTACTTTAAATATAGTATCGGCTCGCCCAGCGAGGAAATTAATTAATTCGTCAACGGCCATTTCAAATTTAATTGTGGCGGCGGCCCAACTTTTGAAATCCGGGGCCAGGCGAATCATTTTGGTCACTATCTCATCTGTTACCCACAAAATCACCGGGCAGGAAAAATTTTTGCGAAATTCGTCTCGCACTTGATTGGTAGAGGCCATCAGTTCGTCGATGGCTACTACTGTTTCTAAACCGAATACCATCAAAGCCGAGGCGGAACCGACAGGCGAATACCCCTCCTGGAAAGTGCTTGAAAGCAGGGTAGTGTAGAGGGTTTTGACTGAAGCTGGCAGGACGATATCTTGAATTGGAACTGGGGACGCTTCTCGCAGCCGCTGCGCTATTTGCTGCCGCAACTGCTCGTAGTTGCAGCGCACCAAAATTAGCGAGAATTGGTGTTGAGACATCGCGATGGATCTTACCAGAGTTTTGAGCGATCGCTCGTTGTAGTTGGCAGTTTCTTGTACCTTAATTAGATCTGTCATGCGTGCACCTCTTTTGCATAAATCAATTACCTAACCCTCGCCCATCGTGACAGAAAGCGTATTTCTACAGAGATACGCGTCTGGGGTCAGAGGCTTTGTATCTTTAGAAATACGTACTTTTCCCTACTTCTTGTATCAATACTTACATAGTTATTAGCTCCAATGTAAAGATATCATACCTCTCAATCTCAGAGAGTGCGAGACATCACAAGAAAATTTAAGCCTGCCTAATAAAATTTTTAGTCAGCTACAGATAAATTACTACAGAGCCTAAATAGCCAACCGCTAAATTTATGATAATACCGACGACTAGCTATTAGTAAACAACTCCAATATATCTGTAGCAGGCATTTAGCACAACAGCCCAAAAAATAGTCGTCCGGGATGGGATTATTTGAAATTAAGAGCAACAGGTAAAAACAGACATAGGGGGTCTGCCATTACAGATATGAGAGTTGAGAGTGGGGAAAGTCCTTGGTGGCGGCAAAGTTTTACGCGACAATAACATCCGCGGCAGATAGCCCGCATTCAACAAAAATCAGCCAGCGGCAAAAACCGCTGACCGAGGGCTGTATTGGACTGTAGGAGTTGGGAGTTGTGAGGGGTGAATTTTAAGTTAAAGAGTTTCCAAGTCACTGGTGGGCAAGGGCGATCGAGAGTCGCGAACAATCTCAAAAATCCCAACTATTTTGGCTCAATGCCCTGCCGCCACTCCTTATATTTTGTGGTTTCTGCTAGGGCTGGATTGATGCCAAACCAGCGACCTTCTTGATCGCGGTATTCAAAGACAAACATACTTCGCAACAAGATTTGAGACTCTTCCTCGCCGGTTACACTTTGTCGGGTGACGACTTGAAACAGCAATTCCCATTCCATGTCATTGATGGCTCCCAAAAGGTCATCGCGATATTCTTGAATGACGCTTTCGAGGCATTCGCGAGAGAAGGGAGGGTCTTCGTGCTGCAAACAGCTATACAAAAGCATCAGTAGATTGCGAACGTGACCGCCGCTAATCCGGCAAAGCCGGTCTAAAGTTTCGGGAGAGTCAAAGACCTGGGAAATCAAATCGATGCGTTGATGGGGAGCAACAGCGGGGAAAGCTCTAGCTAATACTAGCTGCCGCAGCAGTGCCATTCCTTCCTTGTGGTCGTTGCCCGATCGCATTTGCACCGGTACCATGGGCATCACCTTGGGCTTGACTCCAAATCGACTGGCGAGGCGACCGAAGTCGTTGGAAAAAATCAAAGTCAGGGGAATCGTGTAGACGACATGGCAATTGAGTTTTTTCAACTGTTCGCCGCGGTCTAAAAACAGGTATTCTGGCTGGGTGCGTCCGCTGGGTTTGAGGGAGGCGTCGAGGCGGTCGAGGTTGTCAACGATGACTGCAAGCCCTTTTTTTCCTTGGTGCTTGAGTTCGGCGTTAGCTCTGTTGAGGAGTTCTTCGTTGATGGACTGCAAGATGCTGTTGGTGCGGGGTTCGAGATATTGCCGGAGTTGCGATCGCAGTTTGGGAGAGTCTTTAGTTTTAGCAGTAACTCTAGCAATGCCTACAGATAACTCGGCTTCCGCTGACAAATCTATGGGAGTCTGCAAAAATTCTGCCACTTCTGCAAACAGATTTGTAAAATAGCTCGGTCTGAGTTTGATTTTAGCTGATTCCATAGTTTCGCTGACTTGGCGCGCAATGCTCAGCAAAATATCGCTGATGTCTACATCACCCATGTCTAAGTCTTGGGAAGACTCGAAGTAAACGACGCAAAAACCCTCTTGCTCTAGCTCAGCTTTGAGTCGAAACAATTCCGTAGATTTGCCACACCCTATATGTCCTGTAAATAGCTGACAGGTTGGCTCGTTGGGGGAGATGCGGGTAATGGTTCGCTGTAAAGATTCAATGATTTTGCCGCCACGCACGGAACCAAAATCAATGTAGTATTGATAATCTCCTGGGTCTCCCGCAACAAGGGTCTTGCTCGGGTTGCAGGCTTTATAGAATCTGTCTAATTCGAGTGGGATCACAATTGAAGCCGAATAAAAGTTAAACAAGCTAATCGAAAGTCTAAACTTTCTTTGCTTGAGTTTAGTTGGATTTGTAACCTTTTGCCCTGTGGGGTAAGGCCCTAAATACCCAAGTAACCTTTATCTGCTAAGTGGCTTGGACGGCGCTGGAATTGTGGATTTTTAATTAATAATTTTTAATTACCTAGCTTTGCAGTGATTTTACTGATCTTGGCAGGAGTCTGGGTAAATTTGCGGGGATCTGGTTAAATGGTAGGGGAGAATGGGGCTGCTTGAGAGAGAGATTAAACAGTTTTGAATTTGTGCTAATCCTTAATTACTATATTGTCAAGAGGTAGATGGCTAGTTTTGGAGCGGTTTCTAAAACAGAGTTAGGGCGCAGGCGCCAAAAGTTGCGGCAGCTCCGTCGCGCTCGATTGGCGGCTGTTGTGTGGCAAATGCTGGCAGCGAGCTCAATCGCCGGGGGTTTGCTATGGTGGATTGCTCAGCCGGCTTGGTTGATTGCCCGATCGGAGCAAGTGAAGGTGGAGGGCAATCAGTGGCTGTCGGACAAGGCGGTGCGGTCTTTGGTGCCGCTGTCTTACCCGCAGTCGCTGTGGGGGATTCAACCGCAGGCGCTGGCAGAAAAACTGGAGTCAACGGGGCCGATCGCCAAAGCTAAGGTGACTCGCAACTTGTTTCCCCCGAGTTTGACTATAGAAGTGGCAGAACGGCTACCGGTGGCGGTGGCGCAGCCGACGGCGGTGTTGAGATCCAACAGCGATAAGGAAAAAGTGGGGTGGCTAGACGCTCGCGGAGGTTGGATGCCGTCGGAGAGCTATACTGCTACTGTGCGATCGCACAATAGTTCGATCGGGCCCGGCAGCATTCAGGGACCTGGGCCTGTGCGTTCTTTGCCAACTTTAAAAGTCATCGGGCCTTTGGAACTGTACCGCGCCTCTTGGCCGAAGTTTTACCAAGGACTTAGCGGCTTGACGGTGAAAGTGTTTGAGATTGATTGGCAAGACCCGAACAACTTGATCTTAAAAACAGAGATCGGTACCGTACATTTAGGGCCGTACAGTTCCAGGACTGCGGAGCAACTTAAGGTTTTAGACCGAATGCGACAATTGCCTTCACAGCTAGATTCAAGCCTCATAGCCTACATTGACTTGAAAAATCCTGCTTCCCCGATCGTCCACTTGCCAGAAGTACCCGGCAGTTTGGATAGTTCAACTCCCGCACCAACTCGCGCCCAGAATTGATCCTCTGTCCACAGAAGCTAGAAGGTATCGATCGGCTGGCAGAATTTTTACCAAAATAATGCGTTTAAAGCCTCCCCCTTTTAGGGGGGCTTTTTTGTGATAGGATATTTGCGTAGATTTTTTCCACGCAAATGATAGTCCTAGAGTTCAAGGCTAAGGGAAAAACAACTCAATATGCCGCTATTGATGAGGCGATATTGACGGCTCAATTTGTCCGCAATAAGTGTATCCGCTATTGGATGGATAACCAAGGCGTAGGACAGAAAGAGCTGTATCGTCTTAGCAAGACGTTGAGAGAAGAATTTCCTTTTGCTAAAGCCTTAAACTCAAGTGCTTGCCAAGCATCTGTTGAAAGAGCCTATAGTTCTATAGCTCGGTTCTACGACAACTGCAAAAAATCTATTCCAGGGAAGAAAGGCTATCCAAAATTTAAGAATAATTGCAGCGAGGTGGAGTACAAAACTTCAGGATGGAAACTTTCCGAAACTAGGAAACAAATCGCTTTCACCGACAAGAAAGGGATTGGCAAGCTCAAGCTCAAAGGAACGTGGGATTTAAACTTCTATCAACTACATCAGATTAAACGAGTTAGGTTGGTGTCTCGTGCCGATGGCTACTATGTTCAGTTCTTGGTTGATGCTCAGAACAAGGAAGCCTTGAAGCCAACAGGGAAAACTATAGGACTAGATGTAGGAATCAAAGAGTTCTACACCGATAGCAATGGACACACGGAACCTAACCCAAAGTTTTATCGGGCCCGAGAGAAACGGTTGAAGTTTCACGGGCGCCGTGTTTCTCGTAAAAAGAAAGGCTCTGCTAACCGCAAGAAGGCTATTAATAAGTTAGGGCGAGTACACCTCAAAATAAGTAGGCAATCGTGTTGCAACACGCCAAGAGAGTGGCGCGTTGCGTAATCCAATCTAACGATTTGGTCGCTTATGAAAATTTGAGGATTAAGAACTTAGTCAAAAACCATTGTCTCGCCAAGTCTATTAATGATGCAGGTTGGTTTCAATTCAGAAAATGGTTAGAGCATTTTGGCCTTAAGTATGGTCGGATAACTGTTGCAGTCAATCCGGCATATACTTCCCAGCAATGCTCTAATTGTGGCACTCTAATCAAAAAGTCTCTGTCTACAAGAACCCACATTTGTGAGTGTGGATTCGTGTTAGACAGAGACTGGAATGCGGCTATTAATATTCTGGAGCTAGCTTTGAGTACCATAGGGCATATGGGAACTTGGGTTTTAAACCCGAACGCTTCCGGAGATCTAGCCTCTACAGTTTTAGGTGCAAGCCTATTTCAGCAAGCTGGGTCGTTGAGCGAAGAATCACCGCACTTTTAGGGCGGTGAGTGTCAAGTACAAGTGCCTTATGCACAAGCGCCTTGATGGGGTGAGTCGATATTTAGATGTGAGACGGGGGGGTGAGACGTTGGGTGAGACGGGGGCGTGAGCGCGAGGCGTCGAACTACTAGACGATTTGAGATTTACTCCATAGAGGAATGTGGGAGCTTGAACAAGAGTCTAAAATTGGGATCTCTCCACGACACGAGTCGGGGGCTTATATCCGTTTTTGGGCGGGGTCAAGCCAGGTATGGGCTAGCGAGACGGGCAAAATCCGAGAGTGCTAACATTGAGCCTCGACCAGTGTTAGTTTTTCGCGCAACTTAGCCTATAGTTGATTGTGAATTGGCGTTTAGTTAACAAGCTGTAATCTACTATCCCCGACTCTCATGAAGCTTAATAATAGACAGGGGTCTGAGCAAAACAGTCCCCCTTCGGAAGAAGTAAAAAATTTTCCGGTGGCTGCAGATTCCGCCAATCCCTTTAGACGCAAGTCTGGTTATGTAAATGTAGATAGTATTGATATCGATCCTATGGTCAATCCCAAAGACATAATGCCCAGCAGTGCCGCCAAAATCAAAGTAATTGGCGTCGGCGGCGGTGGGGGCAACGCCGTTAACCGGATGATTGCTAGCGAGGTTTCTGGTGTCGAGTTTTGGTGCGTGAATACAGATTCCCAAGCTCTGGTTCTCTCAAATGCTCCGAAACGCTTGCAAGTAGGACAGAAGTTGACGCGCGGTTTGGGCGCGGGGGGCAATCCGGCGATCGGTCAAAAGGCTGCGGAGGAATCTCGCGACGAGGTTGCTAATGCTTTGAATCACGCGGATTTGGTATTTATCACGGCCGGCATGGGCGGCGGTACGGGGACGGGCGCGGCTCCGATCGTGGCTGAGGTGGCTAAGGAAATGGGCGCTTTGACTGTGGGCATAGTGACGCGGCCTTTTACATTTGAGGGACGGCGGCGCACCAGCCAAGCTGAAGAAGGGATTGCCGCTTTGCAAACCCGGGTGGATACGCTGATCGTAATTCCTAACGACAAGCTGCTGTCTGTGATTTCGGAACAAATGCCGGTGCAAGAGGCTTTTCGAGTTGCTGACGATATCCTGCGCCAAGGGGTTCAGGGTATTTCTGACATTATTACTATTCCCGGTTTAGTGAATGTTGACTTTGCTGACGTGCGGGCAGTAATGGCGGATGCGGGTTCGGCTTTGATGGGCATAGGCGTGGGTTCTGGCAAGTCGCGGGCTAGGGAGGCTGCGATGCAGGCTATTTCTTCGCCTCTGCTGGAAGCTTCGTCTATTGAAGGCGCTAGAGGTGTGGTATTTAACATTACTGGCGGTACTGACATGACGCTGCACGAGGTGAATGCGGCGGCTGAGACGATTTACGAGGTTGTCGATCCGAATGCCAATATTATTTTTGGAGCGGTGATTGACGAGCGGCTTCAGGGGGAAATTAAGATTACTGTGATCGCTACTGGTTTTTCGGGAGAAGTTGCGTCGCCTCCGCCTCCGGGGCGGACGCAAAATGTTAATGCTCCTTGGCGGGCTGCAACTGTGCCGGTGGCTCCTGCTCAACAGACGCCCGATCCGAAAGCGAAACCGCCGCAGGATTTGGGATTGGATATTCCTGAGTTTTTGCGTAACCGTCGCCCGCCAAGATGATTTTAGATTTTAGATTTTAGATTTTAGATTGGGGATTTTGGGATTTTAGATTTTAGATTGGGGATTTTAGATTGCGGATTTGGCATTGAATCTCCAATCTCCCATCTAAAAAATCGAAAATATCGAGCATCTAAAATCTAAAATCTAAAAAATCTAAAATCTAAAATCTAAAATCTAAAATTTCCAGGGTTTGGCCTGGTTCGGGTTCGAGGAGTTGGGTGGAGAGCCCCGATTTTGCTAGTAAATCGCGAAATTCGGGGATGCTGCCGACCGATCGCACTAACATTGGTAAAATGCCTGTGGCTCGGATGTCTCCCGCCGCTGTGGGCAAGAAAAACCGAGGTTTCAGTGTTTGGGCGAGGCTGAGGGCTTCATCCGGACCGATGATGACTTGTCCGAGGAAGGGGAAGATTTGACCGATGACTGGGGCTATGGCTACGTCTACTGTGTCTATTTTCTGTTTGACTTTTTCTAATGGTGGCAGGTGCGGTTCGTAATAAAGTGTCTCGCCGCTGCTTAAATCTTTGAGCAAATAGCCGTTTTCTTCCTGTCCCGGCTGGATTTCGGCTCCGGGTACGGCGGTAATTTGTAACTTTTCTTTAAAATTTAACTCTTGCCAATTTGCTAAAGATGTGATATGAGTGTAGCCTAAACTGCTGAGGACTTTGGCGGCGCTGGGTGAGGCGATCGCGGGAATTGTGCGATCGAGCTGTTCGAGTGTTGGTCTGTGACAGTGGTCGTCTAATCCTTGGGAAATTAGGATGAGGTCGATCGGCGGTAAGGTGCTGGGAGTGAAGGATCCGGGGGTGTTGTGGTAGGCGGTGAACAGCCAGGGTTGACCGTAAAATACGAGGGGATCTACTAGCCAGGGATCGACGAGGATTGTTTGGCCGGCGATGTGGAAGATCCAAGAGTTGAGGTCGATTCGGGTGATTTTCACAGGTGTTTGCAATAATTCTTTACATTTGTTTTAATCATAGCTAATTTTGTTGGGGAATTTTTAACCGCAGATGAGGGCGGA
>NZ_JAUBVJ010000037.1:15864-74732 GCF_036702785.1 Microcoleus sp. AR_TQ3_B6
TGAGCGCTGATGCACGCGGATACGATCGGATTTTGTAACCGCAGATGAGGGCGGATGAGCGCTGATGCACGCGGATACGATCGGATTTTGTAACCGCAGATGAGAGCGGATGAGCGCTGATGCACGCGGATACGATCGGATTTTGTAACCGCAGATGAGGGCGGATGAGCGCTGATGCACGCGGATATGATGGGATTTATCTGCGTTTGTTTGCGTTTATCTGCGGTTGCAAAAAAGATGATTAAATCGAAGATTCCTGTGGCTTTGACTGTGGCGGGTTCGGATAGTGGCGGCGGGGCCGGAATTCAGGCGGATTTGCGGACTTTTGCGTTTCACTGCGTGCACGGTACGAGTGCTTTGACTTGCGTGACGGCTCAAAATACTTTGGGGGTGATGCGAGTTGATGCTTTGTCTGCGGAGGCTGTGGCGGCTCAAATTGAGGCGGTGGTTGGGGATATTGGGGTGCAGGCTGTGAAAACTGGGATGCTGCTGAATCGGGAAATTATGGCGGCGGTGGCTTTACAGGTGGAAGCTTTGGGAATAGGGAATTTGGTTGTCGATCCGGTGATGGTTTCACGATCGGGCGATCGATTGATTGATGACGGGGCGATCGCGTTTTTGCGGGATGTTTTGATTCCTTTGGCTGCTGTCGTGACTCCCAATCGGTTTGAGGCTCAGATTTTGAGCTGTTTGGAGATTGTTTCTCTAGACGATATGCGGGCGGCGGCGCAGCAGATTTACCGTTTGGGTGCGAAAGCTGTTTTGGTGAAGGGCGGCGGGATGGCGGGAGATTTGCGGGGAATTGATGTTTGGTTCGATGGTACCCGCTTGGAGGTGTTGAAGACTGAGACTGTTGATACTGGGAATACTCACGGGACTGGTTGTACTTTGAGTGCTGCGATCGCTGCTAATTTGGCTTTGGGTAAAGATTTGTTTGCGGCGGTGATCTTGGCTAAGGATTATGTTACTAATGCTCTCAAATATGCTTTGGATATTGGGGAAGGCCAAGGGCCGGTAGGTCATTTTTTCCCGCTGTTGAAGTAAGAAGGAAGAGGGAAGAAGTCAAGAGTCAGTTAGTTTCTTAATTTCTCTGGCGATAGAGCGATCGCCACCAAGTCTTCGATTTTCTTAATATTCGGATCGCCGGCCAAATAACCAATCCCTCGGTGCAAGTGCAGGCGAAACTGTTTGGCTAGAGTTTCTTTTTCTGTGCCTAAATTGTCTTGGTGACAGCGCTGCTTGAGGGCTATTATCAAGATATCGGCCATGTCGCCACCGAAGACATCCCAGCTTAATTCGACGTTGCTGTCGCTGGGAATTGGTACTGGGGATGGGATGCTTGGTTCGGCGAGCGATCGGCAAAATCCCCACCGACACAGGATGTTCCACTGGTCAATTTTGGTCGATCGTTTCAGTTTTGATAGTTGGTCTTTTCCTGTTTGGGAGAGGCGGATGCGATCGACTGGTGGTTCCATAGGTTGATGATTTGTTACCGCAGATGAGGGCAGATGAACACGGATTAACGCAGATGATAGCATGAGATTGTATCTGCGGTTTAGAAGTTGTGGACTATTCGTTTAATTTCTACTTTGGGGTTGCCGAAATTGATGAGCAAGCAGACGGTTAGTTTTGTAGCTTTTATGGCATTGAGACACTGTGCCATTTCTCTTTCACCGAGTGATTTGATAGCTTTGAGTTCTACAAGCACGGCTCTTTCCACTAACACATCTGGCACAAATTTCCCCACGATTATATCTTCGTAATGGACATAAATTGTAAACTGAGGTTCAACCAACATTCCTGTTTTCCGCAGTTCATAAACCAAAGCATTCTCATAAACTTTCTCTAAAAATCCGTAACCCAACCCATTCCCAACCTTAAAAGCACACCCAATAATTTTTTCCGTAATCTCATTAAGTTCCAATCTGCGTTCATCCGTGTTCATCTGCCCTCATCTGCAGTTCCAAAAATCCCACATCCAAAACTCTACCAAAAATCACCTTCTGCTACAATGTAAAATCCAATCTGCGTTCATCTGTGTTTATCTGCCATCATCTGCGGTTCATTAACAAATTTTTACACGGCGCGGGCTTGATTAAATCGCTTATTTTTGGTATTGTATTTCTAGTAGGATTTATCCTAAATAATGGGATTGTGGCAAAAATAAAATTTTCGCAACCATCCCATTATCCTATATATACTACCGCAACTCCCCAGCAAAGTCAAGGGGGTTGCGGCTATTTTTTAGGGCGAATTTTTATTCCCAGAAGTAACCTTTTTCGACGGTGGTTTGGTGTTTGGCGGAGTCGTATTTGAGGAGGTAGCTGTGGGCGATTGCCTCTAATTCTTGGAGTTTTTCGTATTCTACTTTTCTAATTTCCGTGTCGGTAGAAAGCAGGATGACTTGGTGGCTGGCCGAGGGGAAATAGCGTTCCACTAGGTTGTTTCTGTGGGAGGAGTCCAGGCGGCCCAAGGGAGTGTCGATCGCCACTGGCAATTGTCTCCCGGATACTCTAGCCAATCCCCACAAAAAGGCGATCGCCAGCAATTGTTTTTCCCCGGCTGAAAGTCGGTGTTTGGGTACGGGTTTGCCTTCTGGATCGTAAATGGAGAGGCTAAATGTTTGAGTGTCGATCGCAACTCTGTGCACGAGGTCGGTTTTGTGCAACAGGTAGCGGAAACAGTCGGTAATTTCTATTTCGAGTTTGTTGAGTTTTTTGAGGGTGAGTTTTTCTTTAAAGAGTTTCAGGGTGGCTTGGGCTTTGGCGATCGAAGCGATGACGTGTTGGCTGTTTCTGATGGTGATGTATTCGCTGCTGTAGTTTTCTAGTTCTTTTTGGTTTTTGGCTAATTCTCTCTCTAATTTATCGACGCGGCGGTTTGCTGATTCCAAGGCGGCGGCTGCGATAGCGACTGCTTTTTGGGCTTTGCTGACTTCTTCTTCTAGTTTTTCGTAGGCTTCGGGGGAAGCTGCGGCTGCGAGTTGTCGGTCTGTAAAGTCGATTTCTGCTTCGATGTTTTTGATTTCTTCTATTTGGTCGCGGGCCAGAATTTGCTGGGCTTTGATTTGGTAGCTAAGGAGGTTTTCTAGTTGCTGGATGCTGTTGTTATCGGCGTTCATCCAGGGCGGAGTGTCTGTTCCGGCTTGCTGTTCTAGTTCTTGGTTTTCTTGGCGGATGAAGTCTTGAATTTTATCTAGCTGTTGGGGATCTAACGAGATTTCCGCGATGTAGTTTAGAAGGCGATCGCTTCTTTGTTTGATAACATTTTGGGCAATCTTTGCTTGCTGCTGGCTGGCTTCTGTTTCTGCTTGATTTTTTGCTTCACTTAGCAATGGCGAAATTAAGGCTAGCGGTAGCGTATTTGATGCCAATTCCATCAGGGTTTGACGGGTTTTGTCTGCCTTATTTCTGTAGTCGTTTAGCTTGCTGTCTAGCTGACTGCGATCGGCGGCAATTTTCCCGCCTTCATAAATAAACTTTTCTGATGCTTGTTGCTGATTTTTTTGAGCTTTATCTAATTTATTTTTAAAGCTGGCTTGTTCTTGCTTAGCTGAATCTATTTCATCAGTAATTTTCTTAAAGGTTTGTTCTATTTTCTCTAAAGCAGCCAAGTCTTTTTTGCCAGCAATTTCTTTCCGCTTGCGGCCGGCTAATATTTCTAAATCGACGGCGAGGCGTTCTGCTAATTCTAAACCTAAAAGAGATTTAATCGCCCCGACGACAAACTCCGGCGGTGTTTCGAGTTCGGCGAGTTCTTTTACTTGTTCGCCGTCAAACAAAAATAGGTTGGATATTCCGACTGGCAAAAGGGTTTCGATGTATTCGTCCCAAGTGTTAGTAATTGCTTTATCCGACCACCAATCGCTGACAATTTCGCTGTATATGAGAATGCTTAAGTTGTCTTTGATGTCTGGTTTTTTCCAGTATCTAACTATTTTGAATTGAGCTAATTTGTCGTCTTGGACTTGTTCAAATGTTAGTTCGACGCGGGTATCTTCTAATGGGGGTGTGTGGCGGTTGACGCATTGATTGAGAAAGTCGCTGTAGCTTAAATTCCCTCTGGTGGAACATTGGGCGCGGCCACCGTAGAGGGCGAGGCGAATGGCGTCCATGAGGGTGGTTTTGCCCCCGCCATTCATGCCGCCAAATAAAATGACTGGGCAGGGATTTCCGTCTTTTTCGGGGCGGAGATTGATGGTTTGGATGCCTGCATAGGGGCCGAAGTTTTTGAGGACGAGTTCGAGGAATTGCATTGTAGATGTTGTTGAGATGGGATGAAAGTTGGTGGGTGCGATCGGCGTGTCCGACAGTCCGGGGTCGATCTGTGAGTCCGAGAGCCCGACAGTCCGACAGGGATTGAAATCCCTGTCTCATAGCTAAAGTCCTCGCTATGAGGACTGAAGTTTGTGACTGTTGAATCTGGGTTTTTAGTCGGTTTTAACCGACTTTCGCTATGAGACGGGGATTTCAATCCCCGGCGGATATTTGAGTAAGGGCGATCGACTCGATTGGTTGATCGGGGTCGATCTGTGAGTCCGAGAGTCCGACAGGGATTGAAATCCCTGTCTCATAGCTAAAGTCCTCGCTATGAGGACTGAAGTTTGTGACTGTTGAATCTGGGTTTTTAGTCGGTTTTAACCGACTTTGGCTATGAGACGGGGATTTCAATCACTCCTAGGGTCTGGATGTAAACGCAATAGCTGGAGAGCCCGGGAGTCGGAGAGTCGGCTAATGTTTTTCACTTAATTCTCTGCCGAATTCGGGTGCCACCGGGTGGGTGGATTGTCTCGATCCGTGATTTGTTCTAAATGGGAATTGGTGGTTTTTTGCAAGTGATGTTCCTTTTGATTTATCACATAAGCGACTGCTGAGTCTAGTTGTTTTTGTCCTAAAGAAAATACTCCGTATCCTTCTTGCCACGAAAATTTATTTGGATTTTGCAATGTTTGATTGAGATAACGGCTGCTGCTACCTTTAATATTTTTAACGAATTCCGCGATCGATTGGGTCGGAGGAATGGAAACTATTAAGTGGATGTGATTTTCTGTGCCGCCGATCGCATGAAGGATGCAATTGAGGGTGTCTGCTTTGCCGATGATATAAGAGTAAAGTTCGGTTTCTTTTGCGGGAGATATGAGAGGCTGTCGCTCTTTTGTTGCCCAAACTAAATGATAGTACAGCCGCCACATTGCCATAAAGATTTTTCCTCCTAATTTTTTAGGTTAATTTATCATTTTGTGAGCAAATCCGAGAGTGCGATCGGGGTCGATTGGCGAGTCCCACGATCCGACAGTCCGACAGGGATTTCAATCCCTGTCTCATAGCTGAAGTCCTCTTAAAGAGGACTGAAGTCGGCGATCGTTGAATTTCGCCCTTGAGTCGGTTTTAACCGACTTTTGCTATGAGACGGGGATTTCAATCCCCGGCGGGCTTGTGGGTAAGCCCAATCTTGCAGAGGACAATATCGATCGGCGAGTCCCCCAATACGACAGGGATTGAAATCCCTGTCTCATAGCTGAAGTCCTCTTTAAGAGAACTGAAGTTGGCGATCGTTTGATTTGGTTCTTCAGTCGGTTTTAACCGACTTTGGCTGTGAGACGGGGATTTCAATCCCCGGCGGGCTTGTGGGTAAGCCCGATGCCCCAAAGCCCGATCGCCCGATCGACATTATTGACCTAATCTTTGCTATTTTCCTCTCCTGAATTGGGCGGTGAAAATTTAATATCCGCCCAAGATAGCTGTCTGCTTTGATTGCTGTTGCTTTCGAGTTCTTCTTTAAGTTTGGCAATATCAACGGTATCGTTTTTGGCGGAAGTGTTGGTTTGGGCGATCGCATCTTTGAATTGCTGAATTTTTTCCGTCGGATTTGCTTTAATATCTTCCACCGCTTTTTTTAAATTGCGTTGATAGTGGGCGTTGCCAATTGCTTCTTCCTTCGATCGCGAACTGGTTTCAAAGCATTTGTCCAAATCGGCGTAAATGCCTGTACGGCGGGGCTTCGTGTAGTATTGGCGTTCTGTATCCAGGAGTTTTGCCATCAATTCGAGGTGCATTTCGTCGTCGCTGCAAATCTCTTCGATCGCAGCCCATTCGTCGCTACCGAGGAGTTTTCTTTCAGCGGCGGGACGGGAATCTTCAAAAGGTTCGCCCGTGACTTCTTCGTAAATCCGGGGCAAGCTGTCGTCAAATTCGTGCTTTTGTTCCAGCCAAATGCGGCGGATTTCGCTAAGTTCTTCTGGGGTAATTAAGGTGATGTCGCGCATTTCTAGGGGTGCGGTTTTGCGGATGTGGGTTTGTGCTTCCAAGACTCGTCTCAGCCAGTGTTCTCGCCAGAATTTGGTGTAGGGGCCTGGGATATGTTCGACGGAGGTTTTTTCGTCGCCCATGTTGCGTTCAAACAGTTCTACTCTACCGTAAATGCGTCGGAAGTCTCTTTTATCGTGATCGTTTTGAATGTCTAATTCGTTGCGAAGATCCAGGAGAGGCTGCATCCATTCTTTTTCTTCATCATTCAAAATCATCGCCTGCATAGATTTATCTTGGTCTACCATTGTACAAACCCAGCAGCCAAAGCGAGAATCTCCACAGCTAGGGGTGGAAGTATCAACGACTAGAGGGCATTCGTTATCTGCTGTCGCACCGCGATACATGGTAAACAAGTCTTTATTGTCACCTCCCCAAGGGTTAGGATACTGCATTAGATAAAGCCAAACTTCATCATCCCGCCAGTCTTCCACAGGAGTGTAAATTAGAGAGTTAATTAAACGAGAATTAGGACTCAAGCGCTCGCGCACTCTACCTGCTTCATGTCTTTTCATTGTTGCAGCGCGTTTGCTGCTCTCAGCCTTTCGAGTGCCTAAAACAACAATAGTTTCCCCGTGAACCCTAACCATTTCACGGATAAAATGGTTAACAGGTTGAATTTTCATGCGATCGGTACACCAGCGAAATCCATTTCGAGGTGCTGGATAGCCTTTTCCCATTAAGCATACCCAGAATGTTTCTTGAACGGAAGGATGAAGCAGATGAGCTTCAACTGGCATTTTTTGCTGGTTAGCTGCTAGCTTAACCTGTTTAATGCAATTGCGAACCCAGGTAGAAATTATGGGATTTTCAACCAGCGTATCTGTTGTAATTAAATGAATTGTTTTTGTGCGCTTTTCCCGTGGGAGTGCTGCGATCGCATTCCAGATTAACTGCAATACGGCGCTCGAATCTTTCCCAAAAGATACACCTAAAATCCAGGGGATTTCATCGCTACAGTACAATTCCTGAATTTCTTGAGTTAAATTTTCTACATCATTGATTAACTTAGGAACAGTACGTTGAGGAAATAGTGAGCCTTGAATTTCTGTCATGATTAACAATCCCTAAAAAAGCAAGAAAGAGGGCATGAAACCCAGTTTCTGCCCAAAATCGTCAACCGACTGGATCTAATCCCAGATATTAAGTCTTAGGAACGACCCTGCGGAAGTTTTGAATTCTTATATTATTATAGAACACCAGCAGTCCACACTTATTTTAATTTAAGTCCCGTCTGAGCTTCAACCTCACGTAAAGCAATTTTAAAACCCTTATCTATTGCTGCCATCTGAGCAATTATTTTCTTGTTGCCATTGCCGTCATCAATTACCAAACTGTTTTGCCACAGTTGTGAGGTGCGCTGATAGTCAAGTTTCGCTAGTGCCTCAACAAGTAAATTTCGCTGCTCTTCACTGAATTCATTGCCAAAGAAGATAAAATAGCCGACTCTACTTATGACTTGAAAACCAACCGAGTTAAAATCTATTCTTTCTTGGCGTAATTTATAGAGATCCAGATTTACTGTTTTTGAGGCTGGTTGCAATAAAGATTGCCAAACCTCGTTAATCTGAGCAAATTGCGTGTAGAATGTTTTTGCCTTATCCAAAAGCGTTTTAAACTCACTCTTTTGCTGATTTGATCGAGATTCAATTACTTCTTTGCGAGAGGAACCGACTAAAAATTCAGCCATACCCACCCGTAGCTGGCTCATGGTAAAAATATAAGAAGGGTCTTTACCCACAGTTTTTGATATTTTATCAATCCGACCATCAAAAATGACTAGTTCCTTAGAGATTCTACGAGTTAGTTTTGATAAGACATTCGTAACATCAAAGGCTGCTAGAAGCGCAGGTGGAATAGGCTTGTTTTTAGCACAGTCTGCAAAATCTTGGTGAATCTGATCGATATCATCTTCTTGGACAACTAAAACTGTCACGCTGTCATCTCGCAATTCCGGTCGTTCTGGAATTGCCTTCTCAATAGCTTTGAGTCGATGTTGACCATCAGTGACATAAAGCTCAATATTTACAGAGATGACAGCATATCCAAATTTAACTGGTCCGTTACCAAAAGCAAAAACTTTAATGGGTGTATTTGAGTTAAATATAAAAGGAGGAATGATGTAGTTTTCTGTTTCGAGCAAGTATTTGGCAATCTCATCAACGTGCGATCGAATCAGGGGGCGATTAATCAATTCCTCCGCATTAGATTTGTTTTTCTTGGTGTCAGCAGTTTGCAGCCTCGCCATTTCCTGCAGCAGGCTAAAAGGCAAAGAAAAGGTGAGATGAGTTCTTTTGCCTTGCTCGTATAAGTGACACAGGAAGACTCTAGCACCGCAAGTTGATGCGTCTGCATATGCCTGACTTTGTGCTTCTTGCTGGGTGGGCAGCAAAACAATATTGGCGCTGGAACGCTTGCCGTTATTGGTATTGACGGCAAAAGATGTTTGGTAAGCAGCATCGGTCATAATATGTGCCTCTAGGTTGACTGATATCGCAAATTTAGCGCATAAAGTGTCTTATGTCCAGGTTTGCATTTCAAATTAAGACTGCAAATCCATAAATCAATCTATAAATGGGCTGAATGTCTGCTAAAAACTTCAAAATTACACTCGTATCTGTAATACAGCTATCAGACAACACACGCAATGAGAGCCGACTCTACCGGATATAGGCAATCTGAGAGCGCACATGGCACGGGTGTCTCGGCTGTGCTGCATCTACGGGCGTCCCGCCTGTGCTGCATCTGCGGTTTCCAAACCCAACCGCTTTTTCAAATAATCAGTCATCCAACTAACACTCGCCCTCGATCGCGAAATCCCCCTTTCAACAAAATCCCACCCTCCCAATCAGGATTAGAAATCGACCAATCAACCTGCTGCAAAAGGCTCAAACGTTCCTCCCAACTCTCAGGAAAAACCGATCGCAAAGCCGCCCCAACTTCCCCCAAACTCTCAAGCACAACACTGTGACAGTGCACGCAATCCCGGCGCATTTCCCCCGCCGCCACTTGCTTGTGCAGAACTAATTGCCAATCTGGAATAAAATTGCTAACCGCATTCCAATAACTAACCGCCAGTTGTATTTTTTGAGCAAGTTCTTCCTCTTTCTGTTCTTTTTGGGTACGACAACCAGAGGGTTTTGCCTGTTCGCTGCCGTGAATATTAGACAGCAAAGCCACGATCGCACGATCGATCGCACTCAGCGCAAACAATTTGTGCGATCGCCCGTTCAAACTCCCCCTCTCCATCTCAGTCAAACACCGGAAAACCTCAACCTGCTTAACAACCGCCTTCACCACAAAAGCGCGATCGTCCCGGTGGTTGTAAAGTACACTTAGCGACGCCTCCAAAGGAACTTGAAAATTATTCAAATCAGCAAACATCTGCTGCGATTTTTCCAGCCCAATATCGAGAAACAAAATCAGCACCACCGTCTCATATCCCAACTGCGGATTTTCCCTCAAAGCCATCTCAAAAGCCGCCCGGCGATGCTGTCCGTCATTAATAGTAAACTTAGCATCCATCGGCACCCGCAAGCGACCAATTTTCCGTTCTTCGGCCTCATTTCCCACTGCTTCAAAAGTAATATCCGCATCAATCGAAGCAGCAATAGCCCCACAAGTATAATTTGTAGGATTCTTGACAAAATACTCAGCAATTTCAGGAATCCTAGCTTTGTTAAGCGCGCGTTTCGCCCGCATAGACGGCGGCAAATCTTCAGATTCAAAGGGAAACAATTTCGGCAAAAAACGCACCGGACACATCGACACGTAATATTCGCGGCCCGCTTGAATTCCCCGGATCACCGGCAAAATGTATTCAAAAGAAGGAGTAGACATATTTTAGAATGGGGCATTGGGAATGGGGCATGGGGCATTGGGCATGGGAATTAACCATTAATAGCTATTGACACTTTTTAATGTTTATGGTATTTAGGTGGGCAATTAGGGCATATTTTAAGTATTTCACAATGTTTTTTTAAAAACAATTGTTGACATAAACTTTAGTATATGATATTTTTTAAAAAAATAGCTTAATTATATAAAAACCCCCTATGAACCCCAATCCAGCGGATGACCTCGCTAGCAAAATATTAGAAAAAGAAAATAGCGACAGACAGGAAATCGCACTTTTATTAGATAATTATTTAGGAAAGGACGATCGCATTTTCGTCCAAAAAACCCAGATGGGAAACAGCGAAGCATACATCGGTTCAGTCACCCTAGAATGGTTAGACTCTCGCGTCCGTTTCGCCTCCCAGATGCCGCTTTTCCGCCAAAAATTCGACCTCCAAACCAACAACATCGTCCGCGACGACGAAACCATTGACGAAATTATCCAGCGTCCCTTAGATTGGTCGCGCCAAGCCACCCTAACTCAATATTTAGCAGCCCGAAAATCGCACAAATTCCCCGCTGTTTTAGTAGTCGTCAGTCCCCCGTGGGTAGATAATCCTTTAGCCGAGGAATGGGATAAAAATGGCGTAGCAACCAAATCCGCGACTGAATTTACATCCTTTGATAAAAACGAGAACTTAGGGCTTTTGAATGTTTCTAAAGAACTCTCAATTTTTGCCTTAGACGGCCAGCATCGGCTGATGGGAGTGCAAGGTTTAATGAGTTTAATTAAAACCGGAATCCTGCAAAGATACAACAAAAATAAAAAACCTGTCGGCGCTGCAATTACTCTGGAAGATTTAGCAGAAGAGTATCAAATCAACCCCGAAACAGTGTATAAATTAGCTCACGAAAAAATCGGGATTGAGTTTATCCCGGCGGCGGTAGCGGGGGAAACGCGACAGCAAGCACAACGGCGCGTGCGATCGATCTTTGTGCACGTTAACCTAATGGCGGTAACGCTGAGTCAGGGACAGCTAGCATTATTGAACGAGGACAACGGATTTGCGATCGCAGCCCGAAAAATTGCCGTCACCCATCCCTTATTAAAAGAACAAGATGACAGAAACCCCCGCGTCAATTGGGACAGCGCCACAGTCGCAGCAAAATCAACAGTCTTAACCACGTTGCAAGCGCTGCAAGATATGTCCGAACGGTATTTAGAATACAAATTCCCCCATTGGAAGCCGGAACGAAAAGGTTTAATTCCCATGCGTCCCGAAGATGAAGAACTAAAAGAGGGAATTGAAGAGTTTAAAAAATTGTTCGATAATTTAGCAACTTTACCCAGCTATCAAAGAATTGAAAGCGGCGAAGAAACGACTGAGTTGCGCCGATTTAGTTTTGAAAAGCCAGGGGGCGAGGGAAATATTTTGTTCCGTCCAGTCGGCCAAATTGCTTTAGCTAATGCTTTGGGAATTCTAGTATTTAGGAAGAAACTTTCCATGAAATCTATTTTCGACAAACTCCGCAGATTCGATGTCGATGAAGGATTTAGCCACATGGACAATCCTGAGTCTGCCTGGTACGGGATTTTGTACGATCCGAACAAAAAGCGAGTGCTAGTTTCTGGAAAGGAGTTAGCGACGAAGTTAATTGTATATTTGGTGGGGGGAATTCAGGACGATATGGAGCGAGCTCATTTGCGGCAAGCGGTAGCGGAAGCGAGGACTTTTGAAGATAAAGCTATTAGTTTTAACGGCAAGTTTGTGCAGCCGCAAGAGGTAGGATTGCCGCCGGTGCTGAGTTGATTTTGTCACCGCTTCGGAACTACAGGCGGGACGCCCGTGCCACGATGCAGGCAGATGTTTTTTCACGATCGGCGATCGACTGCACATAGCTGCGGCAATTTATTGTTTTTCTCCTACTCTAGATTTGCGATCGCACGGCGTTGCAAAGTTAATCGAGTCAGTGGAGTTGAAACTGCACTGACTCGATCGCTCCTTTCGCCCATTCTAGATATGCGATCGCACGGCGTGGCAAAGTTGATTTGCTCAAGGTAATGTCACCGACTGGTTGATGCCGGCGATCGCGCTACCTCGGCTTGGCCACAAGGCTCAGGGATGATTCGTCAAAATCAAAAATTCGGATGCAGGAAGCGGTTGGATCTCGACATAGGCAGTCCCATCTTGTCGCTGCACTGACACCGTTGAACCCACCTGATGAGGACCCGTGTAACCCGGATTCCCTACTTGGGCCGTATTCAGAATTACCGTCATTGAACTCCCGATCGGGTTGATATTAGCATCCACTAGCACTCTCGCTCCTCGATTATCCGTTCCATGACTGTTTAGCACGCAAACCGCTTCTTCATCGTCTAAAATCCGTGACCAACCAATAATTTCTCCACTCAGTCCGTGCTCGCCAAAGGGCAAGTTCAAGAAGGGAATCGCGGTTGGTCGCAAATACTGCCGTCCCAAGCGCAGCACAGGGAACTTTTTGCGGAGTGCCGCCATTGCCGCAATCCGAACATAGACAGGGTGATTCGGATCGAAACAGTGAGCACCCGCTGTCCCAAACGGCCCAAAGCCGGGTAAGTTTTCATCCAAGGCTTGTAGTCCTGCTACTCCCGATTGCCGGGGATGCGAGGGGCCAAACATTGCTTCCCGCAAATAGCGATCGGAGCCCTTCCAGTCGGGCAACCACTTGCGTTCAGACGGTTCTGGCCCCGCCAATGCCTGCTCGGTTCCCGCGTAAATGCAAGGAATCCCCAACGTGAACAGTTGCAATGCCACTCCGGCAATCACCTGATGGTCCGATGCAGCTTCGCTGGAAAAGCGGATTTTTTCACCAAATACATGATCGTGATCGTCCAAAATTGAAACATGACGCCGCCCGAGATTCCGGTGTGAACCCATCACCGCGTTCATGGGATCGAACCCGTTAAAGTAGGCTCTTGGAGCCATGAACCCTTTGGCAACTTGGTTAAGATTTATTCGCATCTCGCCGATATCGAGAGCCGCGTTGAGATTCTGCCCCACCACATCCAGATAACGGTCTTGGTTGAAGTCTCCGCCTGCTATTTCTCCTACCAAAAAGAAGTCACTCTTACCCAGATTGGCCGCAAACTCCTTAATCGCCCCGCAGAAATTTCGGGCTTGCTCGTAGGTAACGTGCTTGAGCGTATCAATCCGAAAGCCATCGCAGTCTGTCAGGGCGATCCAGTATTTATAACACCGGGCTAAGTAATCTAACAAATGTGGATAGTCCAACTGGAAATCCCGCAGCGTAATGAAATCCGAACGCCGGAATTCGGCATTGGGATCGTCGAGCTCCCCCCGCCCTAAATCGCCCTTTCCGGCACGAGTATAGCAATCTGGTTCCTGGAGTTCGATCGGCCAGACTCCTTCCGCCTCGGTTCGAGGTTGCCCCGCAATGGGTTGTCCGCGATCGCCTACCCACGACCCAAACTGATACCAACCAGATGTATAGGGTGGTTCCCATTCTCCCCCAGGCGTACCAGGAGCATAAAACCAGTTAGATCCTGAATGGTTAAAAATGATATCAAGGATAATGCGTAGCCCCTTGGAGTGCGCTTTATTGACCAGACTGACCAAATCTTGGCGAGTCCCAAACCGAGGATCGACCTCTAGAAAATCTTGAATGCCGTAACCGTGATAGCTATCCAAGTGACCCCGCTGCTGAAAGATTGGCCCTACCCAGATCGTCGTCACGCCTAGTTGGTTGAGATAATCCAGCTTTGACTCTAATCCTTTGAGCGTCCCACCCTGCCAGCGATCGCCTCCGGATTGTGCCCACTTGTCAAATTGCCAAGACTGTCCATTCGGCAGATTAGGTCGGGCCTGATTGAGTTGCTGCCGGTTAAGTAGAGGGCGTTTGTCCTCCTGACCATCGCTAAAGCGATCGGGTAAGAGAAAATAGAGGACTTCATTTCTCCAATCGGCAGAGGATGGAAAGTAACTCTCACGTCGGGGTAAAGAAAAGTCTTTTAAACTATCTGGGCGCTTCTTGGTGAGATTCTGATCGGCAAAGGTCATAGGAATTACCTCAAGATTGGTGAATGGTATTGCGGGCGTGAAACTTCTCTATTTTCCAACGAAGACTACTTTGTCATCCAGTCCCCGTTGGCGGGCGATCGCCTCCTGGCAAAGTCGATCGGCTCAATGTCATTGAGCCTCCTGTTTGGTTCTGGCGATCGTGTTTTGTCCTCCAAAGAAGCGATCGCCCCATCTTGCACGATTCATTGAAGCTTTATAGTAACGTTGCTATAAAATAATTGGTCATCCGTTCTTTTTGTTTATTGCTGGTGTCTGTGCGAGTCAGAGTTAAGGCTTGTTTTTCAGTTTCATTCAGCTTCTTGACACCCACCGAGTAGCGTTCGAGCGATTCTTTGGCAAGGGTCACAGCATAGCGCCTTGACTGTCGGCTTATTTCTGACACTCTCAATTCAATGTAGTCTGACATCCTCGCAGCTTCTACTGCTTGCAATGTTTCCTGCAAGTCCTTACTAACTGTTTGCGATGTACTTTGACACTCCCACCGTCAAGCTACACTGTGACGGGGGATTCTTAAACTCACATTTAAGATTTCCTGCTTCACAGATTCTTGACTAGGCGTTACCGCCCCCGTCAGACCATCTCCACAGGCATTTTCTAATACGCTATGCCCTAGCGCTTTTTCTATTCCTCTATTTCTGATTACTTGTGCTGCTGCCACATCGCGATGGGTTTTGTATCCACATTCAGGACAATTATGTTTTCTAACATCAAGAGTTTTTTTGCCTGTATGTGAGCCACAATTTGGGCAAATCTGAGAAGTAAAGTTTTTATCAACTTCAGCAACATAAACATCTCGTTTCCATCCTACCCATTTAAGGATGGTAACAAATTGTCCACAAGCAGCATCTAGGCAGTGCTTAGACAGCATTCCTCTACCCCATGACCTAAAATCAATATCTTCAATAAATATTGATTGTGCTTGGTCACAGAGATGATGTGCTAACTTAAAATGCCAGTCTTTGCGAGGATCAGAAATACGTTGATGTAATCTAGCTATTTTTTGGTTTAACTTGTGACGATTTTTAGACCATTTTTGCTTATTCCTTAGTCGGCGTTGTAGCAATTTAAGCTTACGGTGTAGATGGTTTAATAATCGCGGTCTTTCCACAAGTTCACCATCTGAAGTAGCTAAGAATTTATCCAAGCCTAAGTCAATACCTAAAGGATGTCCCTGAAACGGGACATCAGGAATTTTAACATCTAATTGCAGTGAAAGCATCATAAAATAACCTGATGCTTTTCTAACAATTCTGGCTTGTTTGATTTCAAATCCGTCTGGTATTTTGCTCGATAGTCTAAACTTTACCCATCCTAATTGTGGTAACTTAATTTGATTTGCTTTGAGACAATCCTTAAGCATTTGAGGATACACATAAGAGCGCATCCTGTATTTATTTTTGAAGCGTGGAAGCCCTAAATTCTTAGATTGCATATCAGCAAAGGATCGAGCTAAAGTCCTTAAGACTTGCTGTAGAACTTGAGCATTAACTGATTTGAGAATTTCGTTAGTCTTCTTGGCTTCTGTTAGTGCTTTAGCTTGATTGTGGTAATTGGGGTAAGGTAGATCGGGAGGAATAATATATTCCTGTTCTATAGAGCAAGCATTCACAGGAGATTTGCGAGACTTTAACCAGTCCTTACGTTCTCGTAAAGCATAATTCCAGACAGAACGGCAAATATTCAAGGTGTGTTCAATTACCTTAATTTGCCGAGCGTGGGGGATCAGCTTGTACTCGTAAGTTAAGGTTAGCATTTGTTCGATTTCTGTTAATGCTACCTTTATGATAATCTAATCTACATAAGCTTTCAACTCGTGTAAGAAGACTCCCTTCGGTCGGTTTTATTTGTTGGCAAAAATTTATCTCACCGCTAACCTTCGGTATAGCGGGACTCCTCTTTTTGCATTTAAGATAGATTTGAGTCCAAATTTTACTTGTATCAATAGCTACACTTTTGTAGGAAATGAGAGATTGCGGGTGGCGCCATCGATCGCCACCTACTCAAATTCTTCATCTAAACCTCCCAGGATACCCGCACTTTGTTTCACTGCGTAGGGGGTCTTCTGCGAGTAGGGGCCTCTAATACTGGTTACCAAATTCTGCACTGGTAGATTTAAATTATACCATTATGTACTGTGGGTATTACCCCGATCAGTGGAGTTTTCCGAGAGCAGGCGATCGATCTTAAGTTTGGTAGATGCTGTTGCTTATACCGATTCATTTTAACAAAATTAATTCTGCTGCTATAGGCAAATGATCGGACTCAGTTGCCTCCAAAACCGAACTCGATTTAGCACCCCAATGCTTTGAATACCAAATATAATCAATCCGGAAAACCGGATAATTTAATCTCCAATTCGAGCTTTTTACCAATAACTTAAGTTCCCAACCGTGAGGCCAGGTAAAACCAAACCCGAATCCCGATTTTCGGAAAGAATCTTGCATGACTTTCTGCACCCTGTAATAGTCTTGAGTTTCGTCTGTCATATTAAAATCGCCCGCGACAATTACTGGCAGAATTTCTCGCTCAACTCGCTGCACTAAGTCTTGAATTTCAGGTGAGCGTGGGCCATATTTGTAAACGGGAATTTTGAGAAAACGCATGATGTTATCTCTCTTAAACCAGGGCCCGGTAGTTTGCATATTATAAATCACTACTTCTTGTTCGTGAAATTTGATAATTGCCCGTTGCTGCGTTTCTCGATGACCGGCTAAGTGCAGTATTTCGATCGATACAATCGGATATTTACTGAGAATTCCTACAGGGGGAGTACCGATTTGATAGGGGTAGTCTGCTTTTAACCAGGTGAAAACTCTTTTGGTATGTTTCTTAACGATTTCTTGTAAAAATATAATATCGGGTTTTTGCTTCTGAATCAGTTTAAATAAAGTAGGTGACTGAGTTTTATGCCAACTGACGTTATGGGATAAAATTTTGATGCTGGGGTGCGAATTTGTGATCTTTATTGGTGCGGGAGAAAAGTATTTAATCTGCAGCCAACTTATTAGGAGAATGCAGGCGATCGCAGAAATAATACTGAACCATTTTTTTTTGATAATTGACAATCCGATGATGGGAAGCAGGAAAGTTGGCAATAAAATTAAGGGAATAAAAGTGGTAATTAAGCCAATAATCCACAGTCTATCCCAAAAAAATAGTTTGAGAATGAAATAGCAGATAATAAATCCTGAGTAGCTGTAAGCGAAAATTTTTGCAAATTCCTTAAGCCCCTTCTTTATTATCTCTGCTAGTATATACTTCATGGGGAATCTATTAGAATAAGAACTTGCTTAAATCGAATTCTTCATTTGACCGATGTTGATTGTCTCTTTCAGAAACCAAAACTAACAAAAGGCGATCGGTATAATCCGCCGCACCCCGCAACTCTTCTCGCAAAATTTCTAGTCCACCATTAGCATATTCTTCAAAAATTTGCAAGCGTTCGGCTTCCAATTTTTCGTCGAGATGGGAGAGAATTTGAGGATTTTTGGTTTCGGCGATCGCAATTAATTTAATCGCCATATCGTAACCCCTCGATACAAAAATATCAACATCTATCGCACCTGGTTCTCGTTTAGAAATTTCCCCTAAAGGCGATCGTTTTTTCCGCTGCTTTCCCAAGGATGCGGCGAAAGCGATGACATCGGCGTAAGTCTGGAAAGGACCAGTGTTGTTATCTGATAAAGTTAATGATTTGACTAACTCTGCTTTATCTTTAGCAATTCTAATTTTGTTAGCAGCCATTGGGATTGATATGTAATTTTTAACTGAGTATTTTGATTGATAGAGTAACCGCAGATTAGAGGCAGATACACACAGATTAACGCAGATAATTTTTAGAATGTCCGCAACAACATAATTTTTTGTGCAAAACCTCCTCTGGCTTCCCGCCGCTTGATTTGTTCTGCCAAAAGTCGATCGCCAGAAATGCCAAAACTCGCCATCACCGCATCTATTACCTCATACAAATCCGCCAATTCCGCCACCAAATCTTCCTCGTGGGCGGAGGCAGCTTCCCCCGCTTCTTCAATTAATTTCTGCAGCAAAGCTTGACGATATTCTGCCTCGGACAAAATTACAAACTCGCATTCATTCCCGCTTTGGCGAATTATTTCAGGAATGCGATCGCGCACCAATTTATGATACTCTTTTTCCACGTTAAACTCCTTTCAAGCTTGACTAAAAGTTTGAATCAACCAGCGATTAATTTCCCCATCATCTTGGGTTTCACTCCGGTTCAAAGCTTCCTCAATTAACGCTATTTCTAAGCCAGGTAAAACTAGTGAATTTTGAATTGTTCCACTCCCTCCAGCACTAATAGCAAAGGCAAATACTGCATTCGTATTTGCATTAGCTGCCCAATATTCTTGGACTTCAGAATGTTCGTAAATTAAACGCTTTACTCCCAAATCATCGGCACTAGAAGATGCTCCTATTTCTACCACTAAAGCTGGAGGTGCAAACTCATTCAAATTAATGGGCGTATTCGTGCGAGGAGGTAATTCAAAATCTGCACCTATATAATAAGATAAATCAGGTTGAAATTCCCGAATACCTGTTTTGCGAAAACTGGCATTAATTAATTCAACTATTCGGATATTTCTAAAAGCTGTATAAAAATTGACTACTCTCGAAACTACTGAATTATGACGACTGTGCAATGGCCCTACTGGTGACATTTCTACCCTCATGTGTTCTTGATAGTAATAAAACTTGCCATTTTCCCAGGCTGAATCCTCAGCAAAATTCAGAAACTCTTCCCACGTCACCTTCAGCCAAATATCCGTTTCCAAAACCTGCGTAATTGCCGAATTAGAAGCCATAATCCACCTCTACTATTTCCGTATATTCAAATTCCACGTTAAACTCCTTTCAAGCTTGACTAAAAGTTTGAATCAACCAGCGATTTATTTCCCCATCATCTTGGGTTTGACTCCGGTTCAAAGCTTCCTCAACTAACCGGATTTCCAGCCCAGGCAAAACCCGCGACTCTTGAATTCTCCCGCTACCTCCGTTATTAATCGCAAAGGCAAAAACCTCCCGCGTGTTTGCACGTTCAACCCAATATTCACTTATTCCTGCGTCTTCGTAAAGCAACCGCTTGCCGCCTAAATCATCATTAAAAGAAGACGCCCCAATTTCCACTATCAAATTAGGCCGATCGTATTGATTTAAATCAACAGCAGAATTGCTATCATCAGGAGGCACTCTTAAATCTGAACCAATGTAGTAAGCTAAATCCGGCTGAAACTCGCCGATACCTGCTTTGCGAAAACTGGTGTGAGTAAACTGAACTACTCGGATATTTCTCAATGTTGCAAACAGAATAACTACACAGGCCATAATTGAATTTTGACGCCCGTGCAATGGCCCTACTGGTGACATTTCTACCCTCATGTGTTTTTGATAATAATAAAACTTGCCCTTTTCCCAAGCTGAATCCTCAGCAAAATTCAGATACTCTTCCCATGTCGCTTTCACCCAAATATCCGTTTCCAAAACCTGCGTAATTGCTGAACTAGAAGCCATAATCCACCTCTACAATTTCCGTATATTCAAATTCATTTGGACTGCGCTTAACTAAAGGATAGCGCATCCCGCCCAGTTCGATCGCATCTTCTTCGCAATCAGCTTTCGGAGAATTGTACACCAGCACGTATTCCCTGCCAATCGAACTTTCCATCTCTTGAGCAACTTCTCCGCGCCACTGAGTTTTAGTTACCAAAACTACCAATTGATTCGCCAACTTCGGCAGCTTATTCGCGATTTGCTTGCGATAAATTTCGTCCAAACTCCCAAAGGGAGAATCCATTACAATTGGAAATGTACTGCTATCGGGACCCATCAAAGTATTCTTTTGACTCCACTCCCGCACGCCCTCAATAATCCCGCCGATAAACGATAAACTGAGAATTTGATTTTCTCCTGTAGAAGCGGCAACCAAAGATTCTTGTCCCGAGGTATTTTCTACTAGCGTCAGTTCGTATTTCTCGCTCAACTTGGGGATGTAAGGAGTAAAAGAAATTTGACTAAAAATATCTTGCACCCGCTTTTCCAACTGCGAACAAAACTGTTTTTCTAAGCGCGATCGCACTTCTGTTAGGCGATCGATCGCATCCTGAGTCGCAGCAATCCGGCGCTGGGCTAATACTTGCCTTTCCTCGTTCAGTTGCTGCTTGTCGATTTGCTTGTCCAGATTCGCGATCGACGCCTTCAAACTCTCAATTTGCTGCTGGTTAGAGCCTATTTCCCTGTGCAAATCGCCAATTTTAACCTCAATTTCATCCAAGCGCTTTTGCAAGCGGCTGACATCTTCGTCAGGAAAATTTCGCAGCTTGCTATGAATATCGTCTAACTGATTTTCCACCCGAGAAAGTTCGGTTCTGTCGCGACTGATATTGCCTTGCTGTCGGTCAATTTCATCCCAAAAATCAGCGACTTGTTTATCAATTTCATTTACCCGATCGCTAATCCGAATAGTTGTTTCTTCCACATCGCCAACACCCGCCTTATCCATCCAACCGCTAACCTGTTGGCGAGATTCAGAACCCTCCCCTAATTCCGCACCGCAGATACACCGCTGCTGCGCTAATAACTCTTCTAAAAACGGCCGCTGAATCCCCGAAAGCAACGAGCCGCCTTCCCGCAAACCTCCTACTATTACTTCAAATTCAGCCGCCGCATCTGACAGAAATACCGCGTAACCGCGCCCAGAAATTGCTCGTTTGATAGCATCTGAAGCCAGAACAAATTGTTGCCTCAATAAATCTCGCTGCTTTTGCAATTCGTCTCGCAATTTTTGCAAATCGGCAGCACCGCTGAGTTCCAGCAAATTACCATTCACTGCTTTTTTTAATTCCCCTTGGTTCGCTAATTCCCGCTCGATTTCTACTTGTCTGCTTGAAAGTTGCTCAGCTTCTTGCTCAATTTTTTGCTTGTCTTTTAAAAGTTTCTTCGTTTCAGCATTACCAATTATATTTAAATCTGTCTCCAGAGATTTTTTCGCTTCTCCTAAATGCCGGAGCGAGCGATTCAACACTTCCACCCCCAGCAACTCCTTAGTAGCTTCAGCAATTTCTGCTTTCTTGTCGTGCCGGACAATTTGCTCGATTCGCTCCCCGTCAAAAAAGAAATATTTATGTAAACTTTCCGGCAAAATCCGCCCGATAATATCATCGGGATGCTGATCCGGCTTCAGCCAGAGACCGTTATCTTTTGCTATATTCAGAAACAATTCGTTCTTGCCATGTTCTACAGTATTTTCACTTTTATAAGCACGACAGATGCGTTTTGCTTGGTAGCGCGTGCTGTCGTGTTCAAACACAATTTCCGCCCAACAACCTACGGCTTTGCCCATTTCCGCCTCAGCCAAAGCGCGCTTGTTTACTAATTGTTCTTCCGCCGCAAAAGCTGCGCTAAATTTTCCGTAAAGTACCCAGGTAAAGGCATTCATCAATGCCGTTTTTCCAGCGCCGTTATTACCGTGAATTACTGTAATATTTGGCACGCCAGAAGCTAGTTTAATTTCGGGAGTTTTGCCGTAAAATTGACGAAAGTTGCACAGAGTAATTGAAATTAACTTCATACAATTGCTTGCTTAATGATTTTTAAAATGTCATCGTTAATGTGGCGGGGAGCTTTAATGTACAACTTATCTTTTTCAATTTCCAATACCCGCTCGATAATTTGACGTACTTCCGGTGGCGCGCTAGTAATTGGTTGCTGTACGTCGCTGAATTCCTGATGAGTTTGATAAGCTGAACGCTTTTCTGCTAAAATGCTTGTCGGTACGCCTGCGATCGCGCTATCTTCATATCTAAATGCCATAATCAGATTTTCCGTCATATTTTCAGTCATATTTTTTGGCAATTATTAAAATATACAGGGTCTAGGCTTATGGGCGAGAAACCGGGTTTCTAGGAGTTTTGTGAACAGTCACGAGAAATCTACAAAGAAACCTGGTTTCTGAACTCTGCGTGCGATCGCGAACTAAACTAGCAACTCAAACTACGATCAAATAATTCTATATTCTAAAAGATAAACCGAACCTTAATAAATGTCAAATGTCTAATAGCCCGTAACGCTTCTGAAGTTGCAGCAATTTCACTCTAGCTTCCCCAGCATTGTCGGCTAAATCGGCAAATTCCAAGAACCGCTTCAACTCTTTTCGCAGCAAATTGCGCTCGACTTCTAAGGTTTCTCTGCCCAAATCAGGAGGCAAAACTATCATGTCAAATAAAGTTGCCCTTTCCTTCCCCGGATGTGGCCGCAAAATCCGTCCCCGGCGCTGAATAAACTGGCGCGGATTGCTGCTGCTTGCTAAAATTACAGCATTGCGAATTGCTGGAATATCAACGCCTTCATCCAAACAGCGAATCGCGACTAAACCTTGCAATTCTCCACTCTCAAATTGTCGGCGCAATCGTTCTCTTTCTGCTAAAGGAGTTGCCGCAGTATAAGTGTTAACTCGGTAGCCTAATTCTGAACCCAATAACTTCGCGGTTTCTGTTAGTTGGCGGTTGTTATTTCGGCGCGCACCTCCTTCGATCGCACCGTCGCCGCAGTAAAATAAAGTATGGCTTGTGTCGAGACGGTCAATCATTAATTCTCGCAAAGCTATTAATTTATTAGCCGCCGCTCCTATTAACCGGGCCCGCTGCATTAATAAACTCGTTAAAGCATCGTTTTCTTCTACTTTTTCATCGCCCCAAAGCGCCCAGCCAATCTTTTGAGTTAAGCGGGAATATTTGCGGGTTTCGGCTTCGGTCAATTCTACTAAAATCGGATAGTATAAATAATGTACTAATGCTTTTTTGCGGATGGCATCCGCTAAGGTGAGTTCCGGCTGCAAAACCGGACCGAAATAATCTAAAATAGCTTCGGTTCCCTGTTCGTCGAAATGCCTTTCTGGGGTGGCGGAAAGGGCGAGCCGCAGTCCAATATTGCGCGGCAAACTTTGTCCTAAACGGGGCGCGCCTAAGTTGTGAACTTCGTCTCCAATAATCAGGGTTTTTTCTGGGAAATAGCGCAGTTGCGATTGCAAGCTATCGGACATTAATGTGGCGTTAGTCGTGATGATTGTGAGAAATCCTCGATAGCCCGCTCGCACTTCATACAAACCCGCAGCCAGCTTGTTTTGCCAACTGCGGGCGCTATCAAAAGCCAAAATAGGTTTTAAACAAAATTTCTCTGATTCGCGCGCCCACTGATTCACCAGGTGGCAGTAAGGGCAAATTACGAGCAGGACTTGCAGGTTAATTTTATTGTATAATTCGGTGGCGATCGCCAGCGCAGTAATCGTCTTGCCGCTACCCGTCGCCATCTTCAGCGTACCGCGTCCCTGATTCGCAAACCAATTAGCAACCGCCACTCGCTGATACTGTCGCAATTGCAGCGATGGCGGCATTTTCGGAAATCCAAATTGCGAATTATTAGCCGTTGAGCGATTCACCTTTAAATGCCGTTAGATGCTATATTCCCTATACTCCACTTTAACTCACGGGCGATCGAAACTTAACAGCCCAAACAAATCATCCGCCGACAGTTGCAAATCCGACAGCACATCGAGCACAGGTAAAATATCTTCATTCTCTTTAATCTCAGGTTCCTGCTGCGGTTTAAAAACAATAACTAATCGTTCTTCCGGGTCAATCAGCCAACCCAATTTAGTCTTATTTTTAAGGCAAAACAGAATCTTATTAATCACGCGAGTTGAACTTTGATCCGGTGATAAAATCTCAATTATCCAATCGGGCGGAGTTTCAAACCTATTTTCAATTTCTCTATTAGCATTCAGAGGAATACGATGCCACTCGAATACTGCGATATCTGGAACAATAGAACGTCCTTCAAAAGAGCAGCGCAATTCAGTAAAAGCAAATGCTAACTTCTGCGGTTTTCCCACTCGATTAATCACAGATGGAAACTCGGATTGTAATGTACTGTGTTTTCCTTGGGGCATATCTTTTTGATAAATTTCACCATCAACATACTCGCTAGCCGGCTTAGTTTCTGGAAGCAACAAAAACTCTTCCAGAGAAATCTTTGACGGAGACTGAATTGACGTTACCATAAGCCATTAAACCCTCAAAAACTATTAAAAATTCCTATCGCTGTCAGTTTCCCAATCAGCACAACTCTCCGATTCCACACCGGTAGGGTGCATCGCACAAACCAACAAATTTCCCCCGTAAACTTGACCGTGATAGTTGCGACAACCGCGACAAGCCGGCTGCTGCGTCGGCGAAGGGTCTACATAAGTCACCATCGACAAATCTATCTCATCAAACTCAGGGTCGAAGTCGCGGCAAATTTCAATTATCGGTTCGATAAATTCATTAAATAAACCGTCAAATTCATTGAAATAACCGTCAATGTCATTAATCAGATTATTTTGTACTTGTTCAGTAAACTCTTCCGACATTTTTGCCAAAACGTCCAGCATTTCGACAAACTCTTCGCTCATTTCGCTGAAAAAATGCTCTACTTCAGAAACAGCATTTTCCATTACTCCAAAAAAATCTTTAGACCAATCTTCCATGAATTTGAGAGCTTGCTATTACAAAATATTTTACAGACAGGTGGAGCCAGCCTCAGGCGAAGCGATCGCACCTACTTTCAATTCTATTACCTATTGCCGGATATCCGGTCAATCGATTTTAGATTTTAGATTTTAGATTAAAGAATTGAAGCATTGACCCCACGGATAAATACGTTAGGCAAGTTTCATCGGATACAGGTTTTTTATTTCACCGGTCCTGAGTCTGCTTTCGGAATGAATCCGGGGCTTGTATCCTGGATGCTTTCGGTCAAGTTTGACAGGGCAGATATTCAAAAAGGGAACTCAAGAGTATTATCCTGAGCTCCCTTTATGCTTTGCTGCGCGAAATCTTTTCAGCTTAATCCCGCTTCAGCCGCCGCAATTCCTCTTGTAAATTCTGCACCTGTTCGCGGAGCTTGTCTACGCCACCGACCTCTTTAGCATCTTTGGGCGAAACCTCTTCTTCCTCCGAAACAATTTCAATCCGCCGAGGTTCAGCAGGTTTTTTGTTGCCAGCCGGTTCTACGGGCGGCTGCTGCTGAGCCTGTTGTACCATATCGTCAACAAAGCGACGCGCTTCTTCCGTTGACATCTCGCCCCGCTTCACTAATTCGTCTGCCAGCTTTTGGGCTTCAGTGCGTAATTCAGTTAACTTGCTGCCAGCTTTTTCACCAGCGTAGGAAGCTAGCCCGACACCAAGGTAAACTGCTTTCTGTAAAATATCTCCGAAACCAGGCATAGGAACTACACCTCATAAAACTGGGTGAACCGGAGACCACGCCTATTACAAGCATCCCGTGTTGCTGCTACCTTCCGGTCCTGACAAGATTTGGGCGTTGGAATCGCGTGGATCCAGTTCATTTGTAAGTATAACACAGTTATTTATTCTTCAACCACACACCAGTGATAAATTTCATAAATAACGCAACCGTTCTTCACGAGCGGGTCTTCAGCGACGATCGCCTTCGCCTCATCCATCGAACCCGCCTCAAACAGCAACATACCGCCGCCGCGCCGCGCCCAGTAGCCAGTTTTCGCTCGGTGTCCTTTAGAAATCAACTCTCGGACATAAGCTCTGTGAGCTGGCACGTATTGGTCAAAGACAGGCTTTTCGACAATTCCTTGCTCAATTTTGACAAACCAAGGCATTTTTATTTGGGATTTTAGATTTTATATTTTAGATTGGGAATGGGTGATGAGCAATGGGGCAAGCGGGTCAATGCTCTATATTCCATTTTCCACCATTTTTTCTTAACTGCGATGTTATCCCATGAACCAGTCAAAACAGCGATTGTTTATGGCCCTAGTGCCGCCGCCCGATATTGAACAGCACATTACTGAGATTCAACAGTATTTTGCGGAACATTACAACAGCCGCAGTGCTTTGAATTCGCCGCCGCACATCACGCTGCAACCTCCTTTTCACTTGTTAGCGGAGGATGTTCCCAAATTAGAGGAAAGTTTGAACCTGTTTTCTGTAAACCGGCGGCCCATTCCCGTTACTCTATCTGGTTTTGCCGCTTTCGCCCCCCGCGTCATTTACGTTGATGTTGTCAAATCGCCCGAATTGCTGGAGATTCACTCACATTTGATGAGTTATAGGTCGGCAAATTTGGGAATTGTCGATCGAGTTTCTCAAAGTCGCCCATTTGTACCGCACATGACTGTAGCGTTTCACGATTTAACTAAGGATAATTTTCAAAGGGCTTGGTTGGAATTTGCCGGGCGATCGCTCCACTTTGAGTTTACCGCTTCGGCATTAACTTTACTGCTTCACGACGGCAGGCGATGGAACATCAGCAACCAATTCCCGCTTTGGGCCTAAACTTTCTCCCTTCTCTTTCTTCGCGTCCTTCGCGTCTTCGCGGTTCGTTTTTCCAATTTTTTTTCTTAGCAAATCCTGATAAATATCATTTCCTCACTACAAACCTGTTTAAATTTAAAGCCAGTCACAGCTTACCGATCGCTCTTCTTCGGAGTTGCAAGTGCCACAGTTCCGTAAACCGAAATTCCCGACTGTTTCAATATTTGAATTGCCGACTTAACCGTAGTACCGCTAGTGTAAATATCATCAACTAACAGCACTCGATCGCGCGGGTGTCGGCGAATAAAATCTTTCCCCAAACTTAAAGCATTTTTCATTTCCGCTTGCCGCTGCTGTGGCGTCAGAGCGAATAAAGCCTGAGTATTTTTTACCCGCTCCAAACCGTGCCGCTGCAAAGGCAAACCAGCCAGCTCACAAAAACTTTCAGCCAAAAGTTCCGCCTGGTTAAAACCGCGCTCCTTGAGCTTTTCTTGATGCAGGGGAATCGGTACAACTGTTAAATTGTCTATAGCTAATTCCGGAAAACTCAGCCAAGCTTCTGCCAGCCAGCCGCCTAGAGGTTTGGCTAATTGCGGATTGCCGTCATATTTCAAAGCGGAGATCGCGCGTTTGAGAGCCCCGCCGTACTCACCCCACACAAAAACACGTTGCTCTGAATGCCAAAATCGACCGGGATCGGTTAACTGACATCGCTGAAGTTGCTTGTGACAGTACGGACAAAACTCTCTGGCGGCCGATCGCTGACAAAGAGGACAGTTAGACTTAAGAAATAGATTGAGAAAAGATTTGACTAATCCCGTCCATTTTTGCTGGTTCATCCTAAAATTGTGGTAAGTGATTAATGGGAAAAACTCTCAAATTCAATCTGTTTCCACGGACAGGCTCGCAGCGTGAAAAAACTCTACTGGTTAGACAAAATTCAACCTTCAGACCGAGATGCAGTGGGAGAAAAAGCATTTTACTTGAGCTGTTTGCTCCAGAAAAATCATCCGGTTGTACCGGGTTTTGTCGTGCCAGCTACCACATTCTGGCAGTTTTTAGAGTCGATCGACTGCCTAGAACCGCTGTTTGCTGACTGGCCACACTCTTCCCTGCACTTAAATGTCGATGAACCCAGACAACTGCAATCGATTGCCCGCAGCATTCGCCACCAAATCCTCACAGGCAAACTCCCAGATTTACTGGTCTCCACCCTAGAGTCTGCTGTTTGTCAACTCAACTCAAACTCCAGAGCCTTAATTTTTCGCCCTGCGCTGGCTTCTTGGAACCCGAAAACAACCGGAATCCTGGAAGCTCACGCAGTACGGGCAGAACCAGAAGCCATTGGGGCCGGGATCAAACGAGCTTGGGCAGAACTGTTCAGAGCCCGAAGTCTATTTTACTGGCAGCGGTGCGGCCTGCGGGTACAGCAAATCAATCCCGCAGTTTTGGTGCAGCCACTTCAAGGAGCGATAGCCTCCGGCGAGGTGAAAACTAAGGCGGGTGCAGTGTGGGAAATCCAAGCCACCTGCGGTTTGGGAATGTCCCTAGCTAGGGGAGAAACCATCCCCGATTACTATCAAGTGCAGCCGGAAACAGGCGCGGTTAAATTCCAGCGGCTCGGTTACAAAACATTAGCGTACAATATCAAAGCCGACGAGGGAGAACCGACAAAAAAACTGCCGAGCGACAATTGGGCTGCTTCCCCAATCCCCGATCCTGCATTTCTAATTCCTGATTTTGCTGGCAGTTGCCTGGAAGTTTTGGCGCTGGGAGAGGAAGCACAAACTGAATACGTTTTAGAGGAATCGCAACTCAAAAAAATCATTGAATTGAGCAAAAAAGCGATCGCAGAATTTGACTCGGATTTAATTTTGGAGTGGACGCTATACCAGACAGCCAACTGCAGCGAACCGCAGTTTTATTTCACTCAAGTTCGTCTTGTGAAAGGGGAAAAAGTCGCCTCGGTAGAGGAAAATCCGATCGCCTATGAGCACCCAAACTCGATCGCCCCAGCCCGAACTCCTGCGATACTCAGAGGTTTGGCAGCAGCATCAGGAAAAGTCGAAGCAATTGCCCAAGTTATGAGTAATTCCCACCCAGAAAACGCGGAATTCTTAGCCGGAAGCATTTTGGTAGCCCGGACAATCGATCCCAATTGGCTGCCTTGGCTGAAAGTTGCTGCTGGGGTGGTTGCCGAACAAGGAGGCATGACAGGTCACGGAGCCATTTTAGCGAGAGAATTGGGGATTCCTGCCGTTGTGGGAGTTGCCGGGGCCACTCGGGCGATCGCCTCGGGCGATTCGGTGTTGGTAGACGGCGACAGCGGAGAAGTTTTTGCTCTCGCCCACCAGGATGCGATCGAGACAGGAGACAGCGACCGGCTTCGGGACACAGCAAAAAATGCAGCTATATACAGTACAGCAGCAAAAATGTCAATAGCCAACCATCAATCTTCAACCTCAGATCGATGGTCGAATGAAGGGCCTAAATCTCGACAATCTGAGTCTGCCGAATATGTTTGGAACGCGCCAAGGGCGACTCAACTGCTAGTTAATGTCAGCCAAACAAGTTCGATCGACCGCCTCAAAAATCTGCCAATAGACGGTATTGGATTGCTGCGATCGGAATTAATGGCATTGGAAGCTTTGGACTGTCAAAACCCGAAAATTTGGTTGCAAAACGGCCGCCAATCGGAATTTGTCGATCGCATGGCGGATTGCCTGAGTTTATTTGCTGCTGCCGTTTCGCCGCGGCCGATATTTTATCGCTCTCTGGATTTGCGCGAGTCAGGCCCCCACGGCAGTTTCAGTTATACCTTTGAACCGGAGTTATTTGATTGGGAACTGTGCGTACTTCAAAAAGTCTGCGAGTCAGGGCATAGAAATGTTAATTTAATTTTGCCTTTCGTGCGCTCGGTTGACGAGTTTATCTACTGCCGCCAGCGCTTAGAAACTATTTGGAAAAACCGCTCAGCCGACTTTCAACTGTGGATTATGGCGGAAGTTCCGTCGGTATTATTTTTATTGCAAGATTACGTAAAAGCAGGAGTTCAAGGAATTTCCATCGGCACCAACGATTTAACCCAATTTCTGTTAGGCATTCACCGCAACTCCGAACAGGTAGCCAGTGCTTCCAACGGACCCGATCGAGCAGTGATGAGGGCGATCGAACAATTAATCATTCAGGCCCGGGCCGCCGACATTCCTTGCTCGATATGTGGCGACGCTCCAGCTTTGTATCCCGAGACAGTTGAATCCTTCGTGCGGTGGGGGATTTCGTCGATTTCGGTCAATGTCGATACTGTAGAACAAACTTGCAGGGCGATCGTCCGCGCCGAACAGCGCCTACTCATAGAAGTCGCTCGATCGATAATTAACAATTAACCACTCCCGGATGCACTTTACCTCAGAAATCCGGTTTCTACTCTAAATCCTAGGGGAGTAATACCATTTTCTTAAAGTCCTGCTACAGATATACCCTCTAATATTAATGGATATCCCGTCAAAGAAGCAATCACTTCGTTAGTCAGCTTTTTTAACTCTTTTTGCACTGTCTCTTTCAATTATTCTATGCCATCAAATCTCAACCATTTCAATTGTTCCTCGATCTACCCCCACAGCCTTTCTATTGGATTCACTTCCGGACTATAAGCCGGCCCAAAAAATAAAATTACGTTTTCTGGTAGATTTAGATTCAATGAACTATGAAACTCTCCATTGTCTAGTTGGATGATATGCAAATCATCGGGATAAGCAGCAGCAAATAGCTCTAAAAATTTCTCAAAACACACGGCTCGTCTAGATGGGTAAATTCATAAAATAATCCCTCTCCTGTTGGAGGATATACTATTCCATACAACCACAGATATACAGCAAATTCCAGGTTTATAAAGTACAGTAATAGCAGCTTGTAAACCAGTTTTTAAAGTGCTTAGGATTGACCAAATCAAGGGCAGTAGCCAGCAAAATATCAACCATCTTGGTGGTGCTTGGTGAGAACTGACGTAAAAAAGCTTTCAGTTGCAACCACCATAATTCTATAGGATTGAAATCGGGAGAATAGGGTGATAAGTTCAGTAAACTAGCACCAGCGGCTTGTATCAATGGTTCAATAGTCCCCAACTTTTGAGCAGGTAGATTACAGCATTTCCGGCTGCTATGAGGTAATTGTTTGGCATCACGAAAAATAAACTCAATCTGAAAACGAGCCTGATAATACTCAAGTATTTCCTCGGCTGGGAGACTAATATCGGTGCTCAACAATAAAATATTTTTTATTTTACCGTTTGGTTGAACTTCTCTAAGGCAAGCTAAACGTATTTTACATTTCAAACAACAACTCCATAATACTAATGAATAAAGCTTAACCCCGGCCTAACTTCTTTGATAAAACTTAAATATTTTAAATTATAGCAGTCTACCTTGCCATCATATTTACGATGTGCACCTCTTTTATTTCTTTCACCTGTATAGATGTAATTTAAGTTAGCATCAGCCCTTAATTTAGTAATTAGATTTAAATTTGAATCCCGTACAGCATCCCAAAAGTTAGCGCGGTAATAATAACCGTCAGCTACCAAATAACGTACAGATTCTGGCAATAAATAACGAGTTTTTTTTTATGTTGATCCGAGTCATCAACTCTTGTTAATTCAGGTGTTGAGCTTTGAGATACCTCTTTTTTCCTCGGTTTTTTGGATGTTTTTTTCCCTTGGGTAGCCCGGGGATTTTTGGGTAGTTCTGTCGGAGGACTCCAGGGCGTTTGTTGTACACTCACACTATAAGACAAATGAGTTTCAAATTCGACAACAGAAATTACAGAAATTTCTAATTCCTCTTCATGTCTGCCAGATAGACCGTTATAAAAGCTAGCTTTACCTTCAGTTTTTTGCCACTTTTTTTGATAAATTAACAATCGATTACAGCAATATTTGTTCGCTCATAGTTTAATGCTTTGCTGAGCAATTATTGATAAAATTCGCTAAAATTAAAGTCTTTGAAAAAGTGACGACAATAGGTCTTTCCACTCAAGGAACTGTAACGGCCCAGATTGGTAAAGTTTACTTTGCCATAAGCAAGTAAAATGGTGTGAAATAAAATCACCATAAACTTTTTTTAAGCTTGACTAATCCCTGACATTTGTTGTAAAATCGATTCAATAATATTCATCAGGCAGTTTTTTAAGTTAGTGTGTTTTTTGAGCTTAACGTAAAAAGTGCCTTTTTTTTGTATTTTTGGTTAAAATCCTACTGACTTTTTAGCTCAGATCGCGGAGTGTCCCTGTTCCAAAACTGTCCGAAGTATTGTCACTTAACGATCGAATAAATTTGGTTCCCATTAATTACTTATTGGTTAACCACTTCTTGCCGTGTTGGTCAAAGCTTATCGAGATCGATCGACCGCAGTCAATGGGGATGTATTAATCTCTTCATGGTTAGCTTAATCTGGGAGCGAAGAGCAATTCCATGATACTGGTCATTGTTGCCCACATTGGGCAGCAGTAACTTCGAGTCACAAACTACAAATATACAGCAAGTTTTACCATGATTTTCAGAATATAAAGTCATCGTTTTAGTCGCTCGTGAATTTTGTTCGATCGACTTAGGGAACTGGCGGTCGGAAAAGGGTGTGTTTTTTTGCTTAAGACTGAAGAGGAATCATTGTATCGAAATAGAACATTTAGTTTGGCAACGGTTAGGTAAATTAGGAATAATGCCAGGAACCTTTTTATATTTTCAAGGTAAAAGAGTGAGGAAAACTCAGCCTGCCACTGGAGTTGATGTTGCTTGTAAATGGAAAAGAAACTATGGGGCATGTCAGGTTGATGAAGCGTGGTTTATTCTCACAAATTTAGGTTCATTGCCAGCAGCGATTCCCTACGGGATAGCTTCGCTTCACGATGCTTACAAGCAACGGATGGGCATTGAAGAAATGTTTCGAGATTGTAAAACAGTCGGCTACGATCTGGAAGGAGTTAGCTTAAAAGGAAACCGACTGATTAAAATAATTCTGCTCGTGACACTCGCCTACAGTTCGGCAATATTTGAAGGAACTGATATTCGGAAAAACCAAGTAGTAAAATATGTATGTCGGCGTCAATAACCTAAAAAAAGATATCGAAGACGGAGTAAATTTGGTGTTGGCGCCAGCGGGAGAAAAGTGGGTTAATTATCTCGAACAATATTCTTCTGAGGTGGAACAGTTAATAAAGTTAACTCGAAATAAACGCCGTTTTTATCAACAAGGTATGCGGGCTGCAACCCTGAGTCTGTCTATCTCCTAGGCCTCTTTGTCACCACCCCAGGAAAAGAGAAATTGCTGGCATAACTAAGATGAAGAAAGATGCTCTGATTGAGGCGCTAAGCTAATGGGATCTGTTATGAAATACTTGAATCTGTGGGCGGATGCCATCCAGCACTAACCCACTGACGCCTGACAGTAACAGCAATATTATTGTTTAGTTGTAGTGCTGTGACTGTGGCGCGACCGCAATCTGTAAGTCCAATAATTTCTGTAGCGTCTTCACTCCAAGCAAAATTTTGTGACCATAGTTGAGTGCGCGGATTAAACAACTTAACGTGCTTTTGCGTGACCGGATCGAATGCCTCAGTTTGGGTTCCTTTGTAATTATTGCACAGACTACAAGCCAGCCAGAGATTTTCTTCCTCGTCACTACCGCCAATCGCTTTACGAATAATATGGTCTATTTCCAGGATTCCCAAAACATACATTTGTAAACTGCGACAATAACCGCATCGGTTTTGAGCTTGTGCGCGAACTCTGGATCGCACGTGTTCGGAAATCGCCATTTTCCTTATCCTTTTAATGGTTCGATCAAGCCGCGCCGCACAGCTTCATTTAAGGCTTGAGCTTGTCGCAATAGTCTAGTTTCATATATGCGGATTAATGCCTGCAATTCATCGCGTTCTACAAATGCGATCGTACCGGATTGTTGGCGGTCTAGCAATTCACTCAATCGTTGTTCTTGGACTGGTTGCAGCCGGAGTTGAGTCTGAGTGATTACTTCTGAGTCAGACAGGGCTGATACTGGTTTAGCGGTTGGCAAGAGAAATTTTTCCAGAGTTTCTACTAGAATCTCACTCACGGTGCGGTGGCGTTGCAGCGCTAGCAATTCTGCTTGGTGATAGACTTCATCTGGCAGATTTAGGGTGATTTGGGCGGTCATAGGTGCAAAGCTATGAAACTAATATTTAGATTATGCCATATTTTACTTTGAGTCTTAGACATCTGCCACAAAGAAATGAAGCAGGATCTGGCTTGCTAAAAATACGGCGACTGCGACCAAGAAGAAAACCAAGTGAAATTAGTTTAGTTTTCACTCATCCAGCAAGTCGGTTTATTAAAAAAACCGACTTTCTTTATTTACAAAATACTAGACAAGCTGGCAAAAATAGGTTTGTACTTCCGTCCTTAAAATTCTCTTCTCTTCTTTTCCTTTGTGTCATAAACGTCTGCGCGGTTCCCTCGCCCCTATTTTTTTTGAGACATATCAACTCAAACTCTTGTCAAGCCTAGCTTTTGGGCTTGCTTGTCACCCGTCGGCCAAATCATCCTATTTACTTATTGACAATTGCTCTTCTCTGTTGAATTGTCAGGGAACCTATATATAAGGTTACAAATTGTATCCTAAGCAACAGAAAGTCCCTAATGTTTTATGTAGCGGCCTACAATTGAGAAAAGAAACAAGATTAAGAGGCGCGATCGCTATGGGTATCAATGAAAACTTAGACTGGGAAGAAGCATTTGAGTACCGAGCGGGCTTAACAGTGGAGTTGAAGTCGCAGCCAGGGGTTTTGCATAAGATCGCTTACTATGAAGTGATGATGGTACCGCCCATCTGGTTAGAAAATGACCCGCGTCCCCGGTATTCTCACGAAGTGCGAGTCGTTTCCCACCAGCCAACTGTGTCCAATGTTTGCCGGATTTCACAGCGTCCTGTTTTAGTCGCCTCCTAGGTTTTTTCAGCGGGAAATATCGGCGATGGCATCTAGCCAGCAATCAAACCGATGCAGTGATTGTCGGATTGAGATTGCTTGAGTTTACTTGGTGGCGATCGCTTAAGATATAGATGGCAACGAGAGTGCGATCGACGCGAATCAATTGATTTGTTAATGTTGGGAGTGAGGAAATAGCTTCATTAATGTTAGTCGCCATTCTTGCTAAGTCCTGGTCTGCCGTATAGGAAATAATTCCAGCAGGGTCAGACTGTAAGCTGTGCAATCTGATAAAATAACAGCGATTTAGAGTTAAAACAGCTCAATTTTCACTGAGTGTAAAAGCTAACACTTCTTCGTCCGGATTTTTTGGGTTATCCTTTCCGGGTGCTTGCAGTGTCAAAATATTGTGAATCATAGGGCGCAGCAATTCTACAACCACTCTGGGAAATTGTTCATCAGCATAAAAACGCGCCATCATCTTAATCCTCGTCATTTTCGTCGATAGCTATTTCAATGTCATCGGGAAAAGCTGCCGCACAAGCCCAGGCATTTGCTAAATCAGTAGCTGTCAGTGTCGCATAGTTATCTAAAAGTCGAGACTTGTTGATACCCAAAGGACGAAAATTTTCCAGTACCCAAACAGGAAAGCGAGTATTTCTCAGACAAACATCACCGCCACAGACACCGGGAGTTTGGTTAATTCATTGCCAGGTGTTAGCTAAATCTTGCGTTAATAATTAGATAATATGTATTGGCTATTATAGGCAATTCCTTTCTCACTCCTCTCTTCCTCTGCGCCCTCTGCGCCCTCTGCGGTTCATAAAAAAAAGCCCTTTCACAAATGAAATAGCATTGATATATCTTTTTAACTTCAGGTTAAATATCTCTCCTTATAAAAATTGCTCCCCCTTTTACCCAGAGCTTAAACGAACATAAAAAAATTAACCCAAAACGAGTCATACCATTTTATATGTGAGATGAAAGGATGGGGAATGACTGAGCCAATACAGCTTTGGATATTGCCTAGAGTAGTATTTTTTTTGAGAATTTGTATCAGCCATCGGCAGGCACAAAGTCAAATTAACTTGACCTATAAATCCTTATGAACTCTCGCTTGATAAGGATCTTTTTCGGGAATTACACAACAAATCCCACCAATTGTAACATATACGGATCCGTGCTCCGTACACACCCAGCCCGCTCAGCAGCGAGCAACGAGGTTACTAAACTTTGGGCGTTTTGATTCGGAACTCAAGGTCCCCCAAGCCATTTTTCTTGATTGAATTCTCAAAAGTCGGAAGGTGAAATAGCAGTGTTCGGCTTTTTTTTACGGTTCAGATTTAATACCCCAGACAGGGCTGGTAGTCTACACTACAAAAACTCTTGTGTAAATCCTATTTTCTATTGCTGAATTCCTTGAGCCCCGCAATTAGGATCCTTTCTGCCCTCATAATTGTGCGATGTTTAGCCAGAAATTAAGATTAATTTAAACTTTAAAGTAGACATAAACGATGTAGAATTCAATAGTTTCCAGGGAAGACATGGAGGTTAAATACAAAAGGTCTCCGATCGCAAATTAATATAGATCGGAATTCTCGATCGCACTTTACAAAACAACGAAAACTCAGGAGTCAATCGCTGATGCTAGGAACAACCGAGATCCCGCAATTAAAGCCGCTTTCCGACTCAGAACTACACAAAATGAACGCCTACTGGCGGGCGGCAAACTACCTATCCGTCGGACAAATCTATCTCCTCGACAACCCCCTACTCAAAGAGCCCCTCAAAATCGAACACGTCAAACCGAGACTCCTCGGACATTGGGGCACCACTCCAGGTTTAAACTTCATCTACGTTCACCTCAACCGGATCATCAAAGCCCAAGACCTCAACGCCATCTACATCGCAGGCCCGGGACACGGCGGGCCGGGCTTGGTCGCCAACACCTATCTCGAAGGCACTTATACCGAATATTACTCGAACATTTCCGAAGATGAAGAGGGTATAAAACGGCTGTTCAAACAGTTCTCCTTTCCCGGCGGTATCCCCAGCCACGTCGCCCCGGAAACCCCCGGTTCGATTCACGAAGGCGGCGAACTCGGCTACGCCCTGGTTCACGCTTACGGGGCGGCCTTCGACAACCCCGATTTGATTGTGGCGGCCGTTGTCGGCGACGGGGAAGCCGAAAGCGGCCCGCTAGCTGCTAGCTGGCACTCTAACAAGTTTCTCAACCCGGTTCGCGACGGGGCTGTGTTGCCGATTTTGCACTTGAATGGCTACAAAATTGCCAATCCAACGCTGTTGGCCCGCATTCCGCAAGAGGAATTGGAAAGTTTGATGGTCGGTTACGGCTACAAACCTTATTGGGTGGAAGGTTCAGACCCGGAAACCATGCACCAGTTGATGGCTGCAACTCTCGATACGGCGATCGGCGAAATTAAGGCGATTCAGGAAAAAGCCCGGACCCAGGGCTATTCCGGTCGTCCCCAGTGGCCGATGATTGTGATGAAAACTCCCAAAGGCTGGACGGGGCCGAAGGAAGTTGACGGTAAGAAAACTGAGGATTATTGGCGATCGCACCAAGTCCCACTTTCGGAAATGGCTTCTAAGCCGGGACACGTCCAACTTCTGGAAGATTGGATGAAAAGCTATAAGCCGGAAGAACTGTTCGACGAAAAGGGCAAGTTAATTCCTGAATTGGCGGAACTCGCACCCAAGGGAACTCGACGGATGGGGGCAAATCCCCACGCTAACGGCGGTCTGCTGCTGCGAGACCTGAAAATGCCGAAATTTGAAGACTACGCCGTTGACGTGCAAAAACCTGGCACTGTAATGGCAGAAGCCACCCGCGTTTCCGGCCGCTTCCTGCGAGAGGTGATGACACTCAATCAGGAAAACGCCAATTTCCGCATTGTCGGGCCTGACGAGACGGCCTCAAACCGCCTCGATCCGGTGTTTGAAGTGACGAACCGGATGTGGGCGGGAGAAATTTTGCCCGAAGACGACCACATCTCCCCCGACGGCCGGGTGATGGAAGTCCTCAGCGAACATCTATGTCAGGGATGGCTCGAAGGCTATTTGCTGACGGGACGCCACGGCTTTTTCTCTTGTTACGAGGCGTTTATTCACATCATCGATTCGATGTTCAACCAACACGCCAAGTGGTTGAAAACTACTAATGATATTCCTTGGCGCCGACCGATCGCCTCTCTCAACTACCTGCTAACTTCTCACGTTTGGCGGCAAGACCACAACGGTTTTTCTCACCAAGATCCGGGTTTTATCGACCACGTAATTAACAAGAAAGCGGAAGTGGTGCGGATTTATTTGCCGCCGGATGCGAATACTTTGCTGTCTGTAACGGATCACTGTCTCCGCAGCCGCCACTATGTCAACGTGATTATTGCAGGGAAGCAGCCGGCATTGCAGTATTTGGATATGGATGCTGCGATTAAACACTGTACGGCCGGCATCGGTATTTGGGAGTGGGCCAGCAATGATAAAGGCGGCGAACCGGATGTGGTGATGGCTTGCGCGGGTGATGTTCCGACGCTGGAAACTTTGGCTGCTGTTGACATTCTCCGCCGAGATTATCCGGATTTAAAAGTGCGGGTGGTTAATGTGGTGGATTTGATGACGCTGCAACCTGCTAGCGAACACCCTCACGGTTTGTCTGACAAGGATTTTGATACTTTGTTCACGAAAGATAAGCCGGTGATTTTTGCTTTTCACGGCTATCCTTGGCTGATTCACCGCTTGACTTATCGCCGGACTAATCACCCGAATATTCACGTTCGGGGTTACAAGGAAGAGGGAACGACTACGACGCCCTTTGATATGGTGGTGATTAATGACCTCGATCGATTCCACTTGGTTGGAGATGTACTCGATCGCGTTCCGAAACTGAGTTCTGTGGCAGCTTACGGTAAACAAGCTATCCGTGACAAGCTGATCGAGCACAGGCAGTATATCACCAAGCATGGCGATGATATGCCGGAAATCCGTGACTGGAAGTGGCCGTATGCGGGCCCGGTTTCGTCGGAACCGCCGAAGGAAACTAAAGATCCGGGGGCGACGGCAGAACAAACTGTGCGATCGGGTGCGCCTGGATAGGTGCGATCGCTTGTAGAGCACAAGCTACTCATCCCTATGATTGTCAACCAGAGGAAAAATTAACGATTTTGCGAGTATACAACCTAGGCACGATCGAGGTTTCACCTCTGTTTGACAATCATAGGGAGTGACATCATATCAAATCCCTTAGCATCGGAATAGTAAATTTGAGTTCACTGTTGACTATTGACCGCGAACAATCAACAGTCAACAGTCAACAGTCAACAGTCAACATCATTCCGGTGTAACCGGAAATGATATCAGTTAAATAAAGCTTCAGCAGGCAATCTCAATTTCTAGGTATGCGCCCGGAACAATAGTGTCGATGGCGTTCCGAATATGGTCTTGACGCCTTTGAATGCGCGGCCAAGATGCAGAGCGCAAAACCACAACAGTAATTTGTCGGCTTGTCAGGTTTTGTTGATAACGCAATCTGCGATCGGTGGTGACCAGCAGATTATACCCCTCGCGTTCGGCTGTGTCGAGCAGATTGCCATTTGCTAATGTTGACCATCCACGTTCATAAACAGTATCTACTTTATGATCCAGCAACGAGCCGCGCAACGGTACTGGCGTACTTTGATCGAACAATATCTTCATGCTTGCGCCATCTGCGTTAATGAGGCGAGGCTAGGGCGCGATCAAGTAATACCTCAACTTGGGCGCGAGTTACTCCCGGAAACCATTCGAGAAACTGGTCAATAGAGGCTCCATCTTTAAGATTCTCGAAAAAGGCGGCAACAGGTACGCGCGTTCCCCGAAATACCCATGCACCACTCACCTTGGTTGGATCGCGTTCAATGACTTCAAATAGGTCTACATTCTGCATGGCGATCGTTGCTTGTTGCGGATCGAGTAAAACAACTAAGATAGAATTAATCTTACCATAAATCAACGGTGATTTATGATTTGTACATTCAAAAGAGGCGGTCATGCTTAAAGAAATAGAAATCCAAAATTTTAGGTGCTTTGAACACATCAAAATTTCGGGGTTTGAAAGAGTCAATTTAATCGGGGGTAAAAATAATGCGGGCAAGACAGCCTTGCTAGAAGCACTTTTTCTCAATTTTGTCCCGAGACCTAGCAGCATACTACTCCTAAGAGAGCTTAGAAAAGAGTCATCACTAGCCATGAAAGCTATGCCTGACAAAGCCTGGGATAACTTATTCTATGCACTAACAATAAAATTAGATGAAATAGTAATTTTTGGAAAAAATGATGACAATAGCACCAGCAAAATAGAACTCTCGATTAACAACATAAATGAGATAATGAAAACTATAAATTCAGAAAAAATCATGAATGATCTAGTTAGAGATTCAGGTGTCACCGTAATAAGTATTAACTCAATATTAACAACACCAAACGGACAGGAATACTGTAATTCATCCTCTTTAATTGCTAGTTCCAGAGGTCTAATAATTGCCAATGATATTTCTAATGAGAATGATATTTATACTAATGAGGAAGTACCAATCATTCCCTCGTTTACCAGAATTTCGGGAATAGAACTCACAGAAGCTTACGATCGCGCGCGTTTAGATGATAAAGATAGCGAAGTTTTAAAAGCTTTTCAAGTGATCGACCCGGCGATCGAATCTGTGGAGAGTTTTTCAATTGGCGAACCCACACTTTACTTGAGAAGAAAAGGAGAAAAACGTTTGCCTCTCTCATTGTTTGGAGATGCCATGAACCGAGTTGCACAAATTATTCTTAAACTGGTAAACGGCGAACACAAAATACTGCTAATTGATGAAATAGAGAATGGCATTCACCATACAAACCAGCGGAATTTTTGGAGAGTGTTATTTCGGTTGGCGGTTGAACTGGATAGCCAAATTTTTGCTACAACGCACAGTTTAGAAATGCTTCAAGCATTTGCTGATGTGGGTTTAGAACCAAATCAGAAATGCAGCAGCGCATATTTTGAACTAGCAAGGAAACTCAAAACAAATCAAATAATCGGAAGTCGGCTCGATTTGGAAACTCTTAGTTATGCCATTGAGCATCAAGAAGGAGTGAGAGGTGAGTAATATTGTCATAGTAGAAAGTAAAAATGATAAAGTTTTCATGCAGGCAATGGTTGAGAAACTAAACTGCGATATCCAGGTAGATCCACCTATTTATATAGATGATTATAAAAGTTTGGAAGGCTTGAGCGAAACAGAGTTAATCAAAGCTTTAAAAAATTTAATAAGAAAGATTGACCGAAAAGATCTCGAAAAGATTGGAATAATTATCGATATTGATAATTATTCAGAGCAAGAACGGCTGAAATTCGTAGATAGATGTATAAAACAAGTGTTTCAAGCTGAAAGCTTGTCAAGCACTAAACAATTTATCGATATTTGTACAGATCTTGGAACAAAAGCCCAATTGGCTTGTTACTTTACAAATGTTGGAGGTAAAGGCGAACTGGAAACGCTTTTAAAGGCAATAAAGGCTAGAGAATCACCTCATGCTGATTGTTTGGATAGCTGGAAAACCTGCATAGAAAGCCAGGGACAGCAAATTAACCAGAAAGGTTTTGATAAATTCTGGGTGAGCATCTATCTCAGGTATGATACTTGCTCAGATAACGAACAGCAACAAGCTGGCAGAAAATGCACTATGTCTGGGTTTGATTATGTTATGGAACACAAAAAAGATATTTGGAATTGGGATCATCCTGCACTCAATGATTTGAAAGAGTTTTTTAAACTCTTTTGCTAACATAGTAAAATTCACACAAAATTAACTCATGAGCTTAAAAATCTACTTTGTACGACACGGTGAAACGACTTACAGCAAGACTGGCGGCTACTGCGGCGACCTCGACGCAGAATTAACACCGGAAGGTTCTATGATGGCAGAACAATTTGCTGCAACTTACGCAAAATTGCCTTGGAATGCTGTTTATGTCAGTCCCATGAAACGCACAATCGCTACGGCTAAACCTTTGTGCGATGCTGTGGGAATTGAAATGCAACTGCGCGATGGATTGAGGGAAATTAAGTACGGCAAGTGGGAGGGTGAAACAGTTGAATCGGTTCGCGAAAAATATGCTGAAGATTACATTAATTGGTTGACGGAACCGGCTTGGAATCCACCGACTGAGGGGGAAACTTCTGTGCAAATTGCTAGCCGATCGTCCTTAGTTATCGCAGAAATTCAGGAAAAGTACAAGACTGGTAATGTTTTGGTGGTTTCCCACAAGGCGACTATTCGGATTATTCTGTGCAGTTTGTTGGGGATCGATTTGGGAAGTTACCGCAATCGCATTGCCGCTTTAGCAGCTTCTGTGAGTGTTGTCAAGTTTGATGTGCGCGGGCCAATGTTGGAGGTTTTGGGCGATCGATCGTACATGGATGAAACTCTCCGCAATTTACCGGGTACTTGAAATTGCGGGTAAGGTGCGCACACTGCGCACCCGGAGCGTGTGAAACTAAATCGCGCCTATGTAAGACAATCCTAAAATAGTACCTGCTCCCAAAATATGACCAAAGGCAGTAGTTCCCAAAACTGCACCCAAACTCAAACCGCCGAACATACTCGATGAGGGCATTGCTGGGCCTGTGCTAGGATTCTTAATCGTTGATTTGCCGATCGCAATAGCTAAAATATTGCAAAGAATCATAATCAAACCGATCGTGGGGCTCCACTCTACGGTTCTGGGGGCAACAGCAAGTAAAATTGGCGTAAACATCGATCGGCTCCTTAAACTTTAGTAAATGAAAATCTGCAGAGAAGATATATCAAAAAAATGCAACTGTTAGCTACAAATTGCATTAACAGTTAATTTTTCGACATTTTTCTTAATATTTTTCCCAGGATCTCAAGATTTTTTAGTCCCCCTCTGCTGGGACGAACAGTTTGACAATAGGCGATTTCAATCGCCTAGCGATCGAAAGAAGGAATCAACAGGACATAATAAAGCATGAAAATACTGGTGTTAAATGCGGGTTCTAGCAGTCAAAAGAGCTGTCTTTACGAGTTAAACGAGGTCCTGCCCGATCGCCCGCCGCAACCCCTCTGGGAAGCGCAAATTGACTGGACTCACCGCGAAGGTGTGGCTCAGTTGAAGGTCGAAACTGCCTCGGACACTGAACTTGAGGAGGAAATTGCATCGGAGTCTCGCCAAGCCGCCATTTCTCGAATGCTAGAGACTCTGTGGCAGGGTAAAACTCAAGTTATTAATAGTTTAAAGGAGATTGATATTGTCGGCCACCGCGTCGTACATGGCGGACAAGACTATCAGCAAAGTACGTTAATTTCGCCGGATGTTAAAGAGGCGATCGCCCGTTTATCGGTTTTCGCCCCCGTACACAATCCCGTCAACCTCGAAGGCATTGAAGCCCTGGAAAAAATCCTCCCAAATCGGCCGCAGGTAGCAGTATTTGATACAGCTTTTCACGCGCAATTGCCACCCGCTGCCTTTGTTTATCCCGGCCCCTACGAATGGCTGGAAGACGGGATTCGCCGCTACGGTTTTCACGGCATTAGCCATCAATATTGCGCGCGCAGGGCGGCTCAACTTCTCAACCGCGATCTGACCGATTTGCGGCTGATTACCTGTCATTTGGGCAACGGATGTTCTCTGGCGGCGATTCGCGGCGGCTGGAGTGTTGACACCACGATGGGTTTTACTCCTTTGGACGGTTTGATGATGGGAAGTCGATCGGGTGCGATCGATCCTGGGATTATAATTCATTTGTTAAGGCGATCGGCTTTTACTGCTGAAAAACTTGACAGTATTCTCAATCGAAATTCTGGTTTAAAAGGGATTTCTGGGGTATCTAGCGATATGCGGCAGGTTGGAAATGCCATTACCCAAGGTAATGAGAGAGCTCAACTTGCTTTGGATATTTACATTCACCGTTTGCGCGCCGGAATTGGGGCGATGCTGGCGAGTTTGGGAGGGTTGGATGCTTTGATTTTTACCGCGGGAGTCGGGGAAAATTCCCCTGCTGTGCGGGCTGCGGCTTGCGAAGCTTTTGGATTTCTCGGTTTGAAATTGGATGGGGAAAAGAATCAACACTCGCCAGTTGATGAAGATATTGCGGCAGTGGATTCAGCGGCGAGAGTTTTAGTAATTCACACGCAAGAAGACTGGGAAATTGCGCGAGAATGCTGGAAACTTTTTCACTAATTTATTTTAGGAATTCTCTTAGCCCCCCTTTGTTGGGACGATAGTTTGTGTAGTAGCGATTTCAAGCTGTGATTTCAATCACTACATCTAGGTTATTTCATCCTTAATTTGTTGTCAATGCGGAAGTTTTGATTCGGGAAAAGGCAACTAAAGCAGCTTTGCAGCAACAAATTGAAGGCTTGCAAAATCCCTACATCGCCCACTTTGCTTGTCATGGCCGTTTCAACTTTACAAATCCCCGAAAATCAGCTTTAATCTTAGCTGGGGCGAAAAGTGCCACCCATAACGTTAACTCGGACGACATCAAAGACTTGACGCTGGAAGAAATCTTTAATTTGTCGCTGAGTAAGTGTAGTTTAGTTGCGCTTTCCGCCTGCGAAACTGGCTTAACCGATATTAGAGATAACACTGATGAGTATATCGGATTGCCTAGCGGTTTTTTATATGGCGGGGCGACGAGTATAATTAGCACTTTGTGGGCTGTCAATGATGTATCCACCGCCATTTTAATGATCCGATTTTAGGAAATTTTCCTGTCTGAAACTCGCCCGCCTGTGGCGATTGCTTTGCGGGAGTCTCAGTTGTGGCTGCGGAGTTTGACTGTTAAAGCTTTGCGAGAATGGGTAGAAGGATCGAAGTTGCTGAGTAGCAAACATAAAGAGGAGATTAAAAAGCAATATAAACGCGGTTACAAACAGGATTATCAGCCTTATGAAAAGCCGTTATACTGGGCAGCTTTCTGTGCAACCGGGCAATAAATGTTAGTGGGTGGGGGCGGTTTATTTAATTTGTCGATTTTATTTAAGGTGATTCGTGAACCCGCCCCTACAGGTTTGTTGAAAATGGTGTAAAATCTCAGGTTAAATAGATATAATTTTTGTAGGGGCGGGTTTTATCAACCATAATTCCCTCAAATCAATAATCTCATAAACCCGCCCCGGCTGAATTTATGTAAAGGAAAAACTAGCAATGACAGACGACGAAGACTTTATCGCAGGCTTTCTAGAAGTATTTGAAAAGAACCCCCAAATATTTATTGAACAACCAAGCGCCGTTGACGCTTTAAAGAATCTCAGCAATACGATATCCGATATGACGGATAAATCTAATGAAGAAGTAGCCGATGCTATTGGCGAGTGGTGCGAGGAATATCGTAATATAACAAATGAGATAAATTCAATTATCAGCCGAAAGTTGGAACCGAAACCCATCAAGAAAGAAGGGCAAGAACCTATGCTATCAAATCGCTATCCAAGTTTGGCCTAAAACCTCAGAAATCGGCTTCCTAAGTCTCAGCCACCACGCGAATAAGCGGGTTTTGACACAGCCAGGCAATCCGGCAGGGAATTAATTCCCTAGCGGTATCGGGGTTTAAACGGAATTAATAGTTGTCCAGTTGCTGGGTTTAATTTGACACTAATTCACGCTTACTTGCACCTACTTCTATAAATACACATTTAACATGCTCGATCGCATTTGTGCACCCAACGTTTACTTATACGCTTTCCAACTGTACAATAACAGCCCGGGCCGCGACAATCCTCTGTGGCAACAATGCGACAAGATTATGGCAAAAGTTACCTATACCTATGAAAGACTAACACCGCATCTAGTTTTCCCAGCAAACTCTCACCGCTACTTCGAGGATTTACTTTCAAATACTCCCCTCCACTTTAGCACCCGCAATCCCCTGATCGAAGGTTTTGTCCAACCAGTCCGAATTGACGATAGTTATGGTTTATGCTTAAATATAGGTTGTCGGGAAGATGGCAGCGCCGATAATATAAAGGTAAGTTTCATCAAGAAATTTAACCCAAATCAAGCCTTACCCATCGGCGGCGATGACCACTTTTTAGGGCAAACTCTGATAATTACCGCATGGCTTACCCAAACCCCACCGGATAACTTAGATTCCCTCAAACCCCTCGCCGATAAATGCCGCGATAATTTATTCTCCGGTGATTCTCCCCCGACATTCTACCGATCGGGTAAACTATTTGGTAGCCCGATTTTTGAATACGGTTCAGTTAGCGATATTGCCAATTATCGCCACCTGCTTGTCTGGCTGCTTTGCGACGAAAAAACCGACGCAGATTTTAACACTTGCCAACATGAAATATTCAAGCTATTATTTCACCGCAACAAAATCATCAAAGCTTTTCAAGACAGCCGCCAGATTTACCATGAACTTGATGCAGAATTTCGCACCATTGAGAAAAATATGGATAATTTGCAGCAGCAATTCGCGCGAGGAACTGTATTAACTGCCCCCCAATTGCAGGAATTGCAGGAACAGTTAAAGCAACTCTTCAGCAAAGCTGTAACTTATACTCGCCTGCTGCGGAAACTAGAAGAGTTTGATAATACAATTGCGATAAATCTTTACAATTACAGTGAGAATTTGCAAAAAATATGTGTTAAGATTGAAAGCGACGAGGAAGAACTATCTATATTAAATCGCTTCAGTATAAAAATTGCGCCTTATTTCCGATCGCAAATTGCGGCAGACTTAGGATATTTCCGACACGGAACGAGTTTAATCGAACAGGCGATCGCCTCAATTCGAGGGATAGTAGAAATAGAACAAGCCCGGATCGATCGCGAGAACCAAATCGAACTCCGCGACAGCGAGCAAGCAGAGAAAAAGCGATCCGATCGCCTAGAAAGAAAAATTGGGGCCATCGGCGTAGGTTTAGCAGCCGGTGGTATCGCAGCATCCAGCGGCACAGACAAACTCTTTGAGACAGTAAAAAGCCATCAAATCCCAGTTTTAATCGAATGGCATCCGTTTGCATTCTCGTTTTTTCTCAGTTGCGCCATCGGTATCATCGCGGGTGCGATCGTGTGGTGTTGGACTCAGCCTAAAAAATAGTCAAAAGGGCGATCGGGTGAGAATGCTGGCCAATTTATCACAATTAGAACCTACGCAACATTTTTTACTACATTAAGTCTTCACAATCTAACTTTTGATAGATAATTTTCCGCTCCCGACCAGGTATGAGTAGCTATTTTTACAGAGCTTTTGTAAAGATTTGATGAAGCCAATTCTGCGATCGATTCCCAAATTATATACCTTTAAGTTATAAAAACTTTATTATATCTTAACAAAAATGATATTAAAGATTATTAAAACTGACAGAATGTGACCAAAACTTAATGGCGGAACCATGTTCTTTGAGTTATTTATAACTTTTAACAATCACAATCACCCTTCAGATAAATATCACTAATAATAGAAGAATTTAAAGATTTGATGAAGCTTGGCGATTCCGGATGCCATTACTGACAGTAAGGGTGTAGAATGTTGGCACAGAAACTTAAGGAGCAATTATTTTAAAATAATTAAAAATCCCAAAAATATTCAAGTAAGTTTCTTGATATTTACATCTTTTTATTTTTTAAAGAAGAAGAAATGGAGAAAATTAAAGTTCTCAATACTTTTATTGATAATTTATCTACAGCAGAACTGTTGGAGCAACTTGACGAAAGAGGTGGTATTGTTTTTACCCCAAATATAGATCACCTAATGATCCTGCAAAAAGATCGAGAGTTCTACAATGCTTATAAAATGGCAGACTACAGAGTTTGTGATGGACAAATATTAATGTATTCCTTACAGTTTTTAGGAACACCCATTAAAGAAAAAATCTCAGGTTCCGATCTTTTACCAATATTCTATCAGTATCATAAAAACAACCCAAATATCAAAATGTTTTTGCTAGGAGCGGCGCCCGGAGTCGCTCAAAAAGCTCAGGAAAATATTAACTTGAAAGTGGGAAGAGAGATTGTAGTTGGGGCCCATTCGCCATCCTTTGGATTTGAAAAAAAAGAAGAAGAATGTTCTCGGATAGTTGATTTAATTGAAAAATCGGGAGCGAACGTATTAGCAGTAGGGGTTGGTGCGCCCAAGCAAGAAAAATGGATTATTAAATACAAAGAAAAGCTGAACAGCATCAAAATATTTTTAGCCATAGGTGCCACAATTGACTTTGAAGCTGGTCATAAGAAAAGAGCGCCGAAATGGATGAGTAATGCCGGACTGGAAACTCCCTATAGATTGTTAAGTGAACCCGGACGACTTTGGAAACGCTATTTAATCAACGATCCACCTTTTTTCGGGCTGGCTTTAAAACAGAAAATAAACATTTATCAAAACCCTTTTACAGATATGTAAACTTACAAGCAGGACAAAAAATATGTTACACCGCTCAGGAAATCCACCAAAAACCAGTGTAGAAAATGTCCTAACAATCGATATCGAAGATTGGTTTCACATTTTAGATATTGGTTCAACGCCAAGCCTCGAAGATTGGTCGAAGCTGGAAAGTAAAGTTACCAAAAACACACAGGTGATTTTGGATTTACTTAACAAACATGACACCAAAGGAACATTTTTTGTTCTGGGGTGGGTTGCCGAACATTTTCCAGATTTAGTCCGAGAAATAGAAAGGCAAGGTCATGAAATTGGTACTCATGGGTACAGCCACGAACTAATTTACAATTTAACTCCCAACGAGTTCCGTCGAGATGTAGCTCGCTCTCTGGAGGTGTTGGCACGCATTACTTCACGACCGATTTTAGGATATCGCGCTCCAGGTTTTTCGATCGCTAATTCATCTCTGTGGGCATTAGACATTCTCGTAGAATTAGGTTTGCAGTATGATGCTTCGATATTTCCCATGAGCAGAAATCATGGTGGGTTGCCGGGCTTTTCACCAGAGGCAGTATGGCTTACCACGCCCCTAGGATACAAAATTCTGGAAATTCCAGTAACTCCGACTACACTCTTCAATAAACAAGTGTATTTGTTTGGAGGCGGTTACTTTCGCCTCGCACCCTATTCTGCGATCGCTGCTGGGATCGCGCAGCTCAACAATCAAGGAAAACCAGCATTAGTTTACCTACATCCTAGGGAATTCGACCCGAAGCATCCTAAGCTTAAAATGAAGCCTTTTCGTTCCTTCACAAGTTATGTCAATCTGCACAAAACCCATTCTAAATTTGAGCGCATGATTCAGGATTTTAAGTTTAATTGTATTGAGAAAGTTTGGCAAATAAGTATGGATGGGAAGCAGCAGCGACGGGTAGTTAATAATTTCGTAGATCTTTGTCCCAGAGAGCGGGAATTTTGCTTGGTAAGCAAAACCTACGGAAAAACATCCGATACCGAAACCGAAATAGCAGAAAATTTGCTCACACTTAGACAGTAACTAAAAGACTTGATTGGGAAAAATCTCGATCGCTCTCCTGATTTTTCCCGAATTCCATCGGTAAGGAGCTACACTTGCTTAAGTCTAAGTCTGCTTAGGGGAGAAAATTTTGATGTCAGAACCGCACAATCTCCAAACTTATGCAACTTTTGGAGTAATTAACGCCTTCAGAGAGGTGGTACACGCACTGCGCGAGCGAAATAAAGCCGATAATGCCGTAGCTGTTGCCCTAGAGCGCATTCACCGAGACGAACAGCGGATTGCTCGATGCCTCGGCAAACCCGTTCGTCAACTCGACATCCTGGAAATAGGCGGTGGACAGCAGATGGAACGCGCTCGCTATTTCGGAATCAATAACCAAGTCACTGCTATGGATCTAGATGTGATTCCTTGCGGTTTTGATCTGGGAAGTTATCTGCGAATGTTCCAAGAGAATGGGTTCGGGCGATTGGCGAAAACTGTTGGACGCAAGCTGCTACTGGTCGATAGGGGAAAACAGCTCGCTTGGGAAAAAGCACTCGGAATTACCAACTTGCCCACCCCTACTTTTCTCCAAGGAGATATCTGCCATGCAATTCCCAAGTCGGAAGCTTACGATATCGTAGTTTCTTGGTCAACTTTCGAGCATTTGAGCGAGCCTAAAATAGCTCTACAAAATGCGATTCGATCGCTGCGACCCGGTGGAGTATTGTACATCGGTATTCATTTATACACCTCAAATAGCGGACATCACGACCTCCGCGCTTTTACTGGTTTTCCGCTGCCTTTCTGGGCGCATCTGCGCGCATCAACTAGCCATTTGATCCAACCAAGTTCGTATTTGAATGAGTGGCGGCTGTCTCAGTGGCGATCGCTTTTTGAACAAGAAGCCAAAGGGTACGAGGAATTTCTCGAATCTTACGGTTCCGAACAAGACTTGACTAGGGACCTTAGAAGCGAATTAAGCGAGTATTCTGATGAGGAATTGTGTACAGTCGATGCGTTCTATCTCTGGCAGAAACCAATAGCTTAATCACACTTTGCTATAAAATAGAGCATTAAGGTATTGGGAAAAAATCTGGCCGAACTCTACCCGATATTCCCAATTACCAATCACCAATCACCAAGGACTGCCAATCATCACAAAAGCCGACCAATAATAAGGATGCGACAACTTTAAATCCTCAAACCCTTGCAGCGAAGCCGGCAACTCCACCCCCTCACCCCGACTCGAACCCCGCAATCGGCCGCCCTCCAAACGCACATCTCCCCGCAACATCGCAATTTGCGCTTGTCGCAGCGCCGCCGCCTTAATTCGCGCCGTCTTCAACTGCTGGTAAAACTCGCTCATCAATCCCAAAGTACCTTCATCTGAAACGTACCACAAACTCCCCACAGCCGTTTGCACCCCCGCTTGCAGCGCCAACCCCCCAAAACCCAACTCCGCCTGTGCATCTCCCACCGCAGTCCGACAAGCACTTAAAACTAACAAATTCACCTGCGGATCATTCAATCTCAAATCTCGCAATTGATCCAGTCGCAGCCGACTATCCCACAACTGAATAAAAGAATTACTCGGTAATCCCGGTCGAAATTCGCCGTGAGTAGCTAAGTGAATAATCCCAAAAGGCCGGCTTTGATGCTGTCGCTTCAAATTCTCCAAAGTAAAACCCTCATTCAGAAAACTAACTCCCGGCCACTGTCGGGAAATAGCCGCTATTTCAGTAGGAACCGCAAGCAAAGGATTCAACTCGGAAAATTGCGACGCACCCATTGCTAAAACTTGAGAATTTCTGATATCGACGTAGCGACTATCTGTTAAATTAATGCTGGGCATGAGGCTGAGACTGTACTTTTCCACCAAAAATTGCTGTCCGTCGTGCAAAGCAGCAAAGGGTATACCTCTCAAACCCCGATCGACAACAAAGGAAATAGTATCGGTTTGGCACTTTTTCAAGCTGTCCTCTACAGGCGCAATCATCCACTTATAAAGCTGTTGAGAAGATGGTAGATAACTCGTAGTACCCCGCACGCCTGGTTTAGTTATCTCATTCCTGAACTGAGTTACAACTCTCAGCACTTCTTGCCGGCTCGCTGACTCCACGCTTTTGTAAACCACTTCACCGCAAGAAGTTATTAAAACTAAATTTAATTTTTCCGGCTGCGAGAACAGATAAATTAAGCTGGGCTTCGTGCGCGTTTCTGCGCCCATGGATGCTAACTTTTCTTTAATTTTATCCGTGGAGATCGACTCCTCGCTGATGTTACTGCCGAAATATTCCTGGAATTCTTGGCTGAAAGATTTGTCGAGGAGAGACAAAGCGGCCGATATATTGCCTACCTCCAAGTTCTTGCGGATGTCAATGCGAGATGCTGACTGAATAACTGAATCTCTGATATTTGAATTGATGAAATTTCTCAGTCCTCTGGGAGATTGGATTCTTTCGGGCGGCATCCTGTCTCCGGGTTTTCCTATATCTCGCGATATTCTGTTTTGGTTCTGCCGCTGTTCGGGGGTAAAGGGTTGGTTGGGATCGAAAAAAAACGCTCGCCCTCTATCAAATAGCGGTCTATCCCCTGGTAATCTTGGCGGCAAATTTGTACCGGGTAGATTTGGACCGGGTAGATTTGTACCGGGTAGATTTGGACCGGGTAGATTTGTACCGGGTAGATTTGTACCGGGTAGATTTGGACCGGGTAGATTTGGACCGGGTAGATTTGGACCGGGTGGAGTTGGACCGGGTGGAGTTGGACCGGGTGGAGTTGGACCGGGTGGAGTTGGACCGGGTTGATTTGTAGTGACGATCGCACTATTGCCTTGAGTGTAAGAATTTATGAAAGATCGCCCCTGAGTAATCGTACCCAAAGCATTGCTGGCGATCGCCCCACCAGTACCGTTAGTCGTCGCATCTCCCACCGAAAAAGGTATCGGCGGATTGACATCGCCGCCGCCGTGGCGGATCGTAACTGTACCCCGTTGAGTGTCGCCAAGTGTCGAGATGCTAACAGGAGTGCCGTTTTGATCAAAAGTACCCGTCACTCGAACTAAACCCGGAGTTGCGATCTCAACATTACCGCCCGGAGCATTGATCGATGCCACACTGATATCATTTTGAGCGTTAAGATTTACTGTAGAAGTGCGATCGATCCTAACAACAGGATTAACATTTATTTTCCCAATTGCGATTTCATTTCTGGCTAAAATTCCCACTCTTTCGGAAGCACTTATATTGCCAGTGCTGACAGTTCCCCTGGTGCTAGTGACATCAACTCCTACTCCCCGCAACTCTCCTGAATTTACATTGCCCGCCGCTGTCAAATTGACATTTCCTGTTGTGGCGTCCGTATTCCCGCCAATATTAATACTTCCCAAAGTGCTATTTACATTAACTCCCACTCCCCGCAAAGCTCCTGAATTTACATTGCCAGAAGCTCTCAAATCCACGGTATTTTCTGTTGCGGTGGCACTTCCAATATCAATACTTCCCGAAGTGCTATTTACATTAACTATTGTTCCTAGCAAATCCCCTGAACTTACATTCTCAGAACCTATGACATTAATATTCTCAATAGATGTAGTATTGCCGAGCGCAATTGTTCCCCGCTCGCTATTGACTGTAACTGTTCCCCCTTGCAAGCTCCCTGCCTTTAAGTCGTTGGATGCTCTCAAAGCAATAGTGCCAGTGCCAGCGTCGATCGATACAACATTAATATTAGTTTGGGCATCCAGATTTACTGTGGGAATCCGATTAACTGGATTTGTGGCAGCAGGATTAACAGTTATTATCCCTGTGTTGATTAGCTGTTGGGCTAAAATTATCACATCTCCGGTAGTATTGATCGCCCCCGTATTAACACTCCCCGTACTGCTGCTAGCATTGACACTTGCAGCGTTGAGATTGCCTACCGTTAAATCCCTAGAAGCTGTCAACCTGATATTTTCACTTGCTGTAATATTGACTGGTGCAGTATTGAAGGTTATAATATTCGGATCGCTCAAAACTCCCAGTTCCCCGGAGCTACTGACAATATCAACATTAGAACCCTGCAAATTCCCAAAATTCACATTGCCAGAAGCTCTGAGTTCGATCGCCCCGGAAGTCCCAGTATCGATCGACCTCGTTTCTATATTACCCGCAACAGTATTCAGACTAATATTGCCGTTGATATCAGCACGAGAAATGTCATTTGTCAATATAATATTGTTGAAAGCTTGAATATTAATAGTCGAGTTGGATATCAATCTGCCCCCCACTATTACTTCCCCTTCCCTGCTTTCCAGACTTATTCGACCGCCGTTAATATCTCTAGTTGCGATATTTCCCAGCGCTGACAAAATCACCGGCCCGCCGGCAGAAATATTTTCAACAGAAATCAAATTGTTCGATAATAATGAACCTATAAATATTGCATCTTCACCTAAACTGTCAGTACCAGAATTAGCAGGATTTGCCAGATTTGGCACTCCAGCCCGCAGAATTAAAGCCGGACTGCTTCTTAAAATAGCAATATCCGGATCGGCACTGAGATTTTCATTACCCAATGCAATATCGGGGCCCGTAATGGTAATATCCTCGCCAACAATACTCCCCTTCGCCTCCACTTTCAGCGAAACACCAGTATAATCTCCAAAAAAAACATCTCCTTCCGAACTGATAATCGGGTCAAATAAACTCACAAAATTTCCCGGCATTCCCGACAGATTCCGCACCGAAAAATTGCTCCCCGAAACAAAGTGAGAATCCCCCGAAATAACACCGTTGCTAACCAAACTCAAATTCCCGCCGCTTTGGAATTGTGCGGGAAGAGACAAGCCGCCGATCGCGTTTTGAGTGAGAATATCAATAGTGCGATCGCCCTGAATGTATAAATTCCCCCCAGCCCGCGCCATAAAAGGATTCTCGGCGCTGTCCCTGACCCGCACCGCATCGGAGCCCAGCAAACTCAAATCCCCCATAGTTTGCAGCCTAGCGCCCGCTAACGTGAGATTTCCCGCAGCCGATAAATTCGCACTTCCCGCATTCAACAGGCCAAGCCCAGAAATATTAGTAGAAATCGCCACATCCCCAGAATTCACCTGCAAACCAGAACCCACAAGCCGCACAGAACCGTCATCCGCCACCGCAACACCCGCCGCCTGATTTTGACCCGTACCTGTCAGCAACTGCGGCAAAGAAACAGGATTCAAACTCTGTTGAGAATTGTCAAAATTCCCGCCAGTTGCTATTTCCAAACTCAACAAATGCCCCGGTTGACTAATGCGCAAAACCTGAGTTCCCGGAACCGCAGCAACAGTAATTTGCCCGCCCGGGGCCGACAACTGCCCCGTACTAACAACCGTACCGCCAAGCAAAGCCAAATTTTGCCCCGGAGTCACAGCTAAATTGCCAGCATTAACAATACTGCCCGGTACACCTGCACCAAAATAAAAAGCATTTGGCGTACCAACCAAGGCGCTAAAATTATTTATACCCGCAGCATTAAACAAATTAGAACCAAAACCGACACCATTGGCAGTAGTTGCAGTAAAACCCGCCGGCACATTCAAACTCGCGTTCGGACCAAACACAATCCCCGCAGGATTAATTAGAAAAAGATTAGAATTGCCCCCCGTGACAGTAATTAAACCGTTAATTAGGGAAGGGTTCCCGCCAGCAATTCGAGCTAATATATTTTGAATAGCCGAATTAGTCAGAAAATTAGCAATTTGACCCTCATTCAAGCCGAACTGCCCAAAACTGTGAAAAAGATTCGCCCCGTCTCCCGACAAACTGCCGCCGTTGATATCGTAGCGGTTGCCGCTGGGGGTAACAGCAGTACCCGTACCGTCAGCAGCAGGCACTATGGGCTGTGCTTGTGCGAAAGTATTAAAAATTAACAAAGAAAAGGGACAAATAAATAGCCCGACCTTTTTAATCTTTAAGTTGGCGTTTTTCATGGCAGCAAGTAAAACTATTGCTATTCCCCTCAATTATGGCACTTACCAACAACTTACCTCTAAATGACAAATTAATTCGCTCATGACAATTCCCAAAATCAAAAGCTTGTACACAGACGGCGCTTGTTCCGGCAACCCGGGTCCGGGCGGCTGGGGTGCAGTAGTTTGCTTCGCCGACGGTAACTGTCACGAACTCGGAGGTGCAGACCCCCAAACCACCAACAACCGCATGGAAATGCAGGCTGCAGTCGCTGCCCTCGAATTTTTTGCCAATTCCGGTCAAACCGAACCAGTCACCCTTTACACCGACAGCGAATACGTTAAAAACGGCATCACCAAATGGATTCAAGGCTGGAAAAATAAAGGCTGGAAAACCTCGGCCGGCAAAGATGTCGTCAACCAAGACCTCTGGCACTTGCTAGACAAGCTGAATTCCCGGATAGTCAAGTGGGAACACGTCCGCGGTCACTCCGGTGACTTCTACAACGACAGGTGCGATGAAATCGCCCGCAGCTTCTCCCACAATCTCACTCCCCAACTGCAACAGCAGAAACCAACAGCAGGCGAGACTCAGGCGGGCGCTTTTGCCGGCGTCGCGACACCGCCCCTAGGTTCGGAAAACACAATTGTTTGGGAAGAAACGGACACAACTGGTAACAAAACGATAGAATCCTATGTCATAACTTCTGACCTTCCGATCTCCAACTCTACCATGATGGATTCAACTGCCGATACCCTGGAGAACTTGCCCCGCGAGGTGAGAGTTCAGGACCTCCGCAATCTGATCGAAACGTTGCACATCGCCGACGAGGTTGCGACGAAAGGCTACTTGATTACCAGTTCTGAACTGGCTGATTTGATGGATGTAAATGCCAGCGCTGTCACCAGTCGTGGAGACAACTGGGTTTGGCGAAATTGGGTTGTGTCTCGGGTGCGGCGCGAAGGCAACCAAATTCTCTGGCAATTAGAGAGAATCGACCACGTTAGTACAACTGATTAGTGGTTAGTCATGAGTTATTAGTTGATTTATAACTGATGACTAATGACTGTCTCAAAGCAAGATTTGGCAAAACTTCGTAGGGACACAACATTGTTGTGTCCTTTTAGTCATCAGTCCTCAGTCATTAGATTTAAATTGCAGGCATTCGCTCTCCTATGTTGGAAGGCATCTGCGGTTTCCCTAATCGATTTAGCAGCAAATTACATCTTTCACCAAGAAAGCAATATTTTCAGATAACTGTTGCTTGCTTCTTTATGGGTAAAAAAATGATTCGGAATGGCAATGAGTTCGTAAAAAATTAATTGAGTTTGATTTAAGAGGAGATAGCTATGAACAGCCAATATAATAATTTACCGACTATCAATTTCAGAAAAATACTGTTCATATTAGCAGAAAAAACGCACCTTGAATAATAAAATAGTTGTGATAACTTAGGGCAAAGAAAGCGTCGGTTTAGTAGTTGGAAAGGAGCAAGTGGCGACATAAAAAAAAATTGGCGTGACTGACGCTAAAAATGCAATCCAGAGCAAAATTTTCAAGGGGATAAGGCTTATCTAAGGGTTTGTCGATCGATGCCGACTGCAAGGGTGCAGGTAATATCGGTCGAAAAGTAGCGGCAACTTTGGGGCTTTGTCTCAAGGAAGTCAGTAGAGGCTCCTTGATAACGCCTTTGAAAGTTCCTTTGTGGTATAGGTTAAGCATCCCCCTGATTCATCAGTGGGGAGTATCAAACCGAACTATTGGAATTTCAATGGTGCCCAGAACATAAATCAGGGTAAGAACATCAACAACTCTTCTGAATGCAGGAGGAAAGTAGTAATTGTCGCAACCACGGGAGGGAAAACCCATTGCTTACAGTCCGCGAACATCATCCCCGGGACGGCACTCGCTTGATTGTGGGAATGGCGGGCCTGTTGAGTTTTGGGTTCGGTTTTAGTTTCCCAAAAATCGGGGTGTTGGTGGCGATCGCGGTTGGGCCGAAAGCAGCTCAAGCTCCTATTAGTTTTATCACTCCTTCAAGATAGAAAATCCTGAGACGATCGCCCAAAGCAGTAAAGTCAGGCTCAGCGTTGAAAAGAGTCCTTAAGAGTTCAACTTGCTCTCTCTATTTTTAGCTGATTGATAGAGTGCGGTAGCGATGCGGACCGACTAAACTTAAAATTCAAACACAAACACAATCTGCATTGGAGTCAAAAGGCGATGAGTGTGCATATTGGCACTTCAGGTTGGAGTTACGACCATTGGGAAGGTGTGCTTTATCCCCACCAGCTACCCCCTCGCTCTAGGCTCGATTGCTATATCCAGCACTATCAAACCGTCGAAGTTAATAGCACCTACTATCACTGGCCACCAAACACTACCTTTGCTAACTGGCGAGAGCGCCTCCCCGAAGGATTTCTGATGACTGTAAAAGCGCCCCGCGGTCTAACGCACTCCAAGCGTCTTTACTCGCCAGAACAGTGGTTGGAACGGATGAGTGAGGGACTTCAATGCTTGGGCTCACGACTGGGTATTCTGCTCGTCCAACTCCCTCCCCAGTTCGGCTGCGACTCGGCCCGCCTAGCCTACTTTCTAGAACAGGTGCCGCGCTGGATCAAAGTAGCTGTCGAATTCCGACACCCAAGCTGGCACACGGAAGAGGTATTTTCGCTGCTGGAACGCTCTGGAGCGGCTTACTGCGTGATGAGCGGGGCACACCTGCCGTGTATCCTCCGCGCAACGGGCTCATTCGTCTATGTGCGCCTCCACGGCCCCGACGCCAACAATCTCTACGGTGGATCCTACTCGGATGATGATTTGCATTGGTGGGCCTCGCGCATCCAGGAGTGGGAAAGTCAGGGGCGAACTGTGTTTGTCTACTTCAACAACGACGGTGAGGGAAATGCAGTGAGGAACGCTTCAAAGCTAAAAACCTTTGTGGAGAAGGGTACTTCCTGACAAGCGAAGATGGAGAGCGTTCCCATTCTTGGGAGCGCATTCAAAAATGCTTCGCAGTTCCCGGAAGCTGAATTAGTTCGCCGACTGCGTTTTTGGTTGGTTCAATTCCCTGCACTTAGCATTTGCCAGCGCGATCGATCACAAGCTGGCGTTGGCTGTTCTAGGCCGCAGAACTTCGAGATTCAGCTCTAGTTTTTCTCCCAGCCACAAAGAATGTAGAGTATGGTCTGCGAGATCGTCGCCTGTTTCGGGATGGACGAGAATATCTAACCCCTCGCGATGCAGCATTAACCAAGGAACGACTTTGCCAAATTGCGAGGGTAAAAATGCAACTTGATACATCGCTTGGGGGTGGGGACCAATGGGTTTTTCATGCCAGCGCCCTAGCTGCACCTCAAACTGACTCAATCCTTCGCGTACACGCGCTGCGACATCGCGATTATCAGGGTTGAAGTAAATATGGGCGTGAAAACCAACAATTTCGATGGTGTCTTCTTTCATCATTTTTAGTGGGGTATTGAGCCGACATCTGCACAAAACGGCTGTTAATTTCAGGCTAACTTGGTGAACGCCACAATTGAGGTGTGAGTTGCGGGCATACAAGAGGCAGCGATGGCTCTGCCCCGGCTTACGCCTGCGCACTCTTCGGGATTTGGGGCATGGTCGGCGGGTTTTAGTCATAGCGACAAGAGAATCCGCCAAGTTTGACACTCGCTTCCTTCCCGAACTTACAGCATTTTTTAGTAAGTGAGGTACATAGCAAAGATAGAGGACACGGCAGTGCCGTTTCCCTACAGCGATCGATCGCTTGACTGCTGTACTTCATCAACGTGGAATCGGCTGTATATTAACTGTGAATAAAAACTCGAACAAATTCTCTGCTTTCTTACCCATTCTAGCACTGGGCTTTGTTCTAGCCCCTGCACTAGCCGGGATAGTTGAGCCAACATCTGTTTCCTGTGACTGTTGACTGTTGACTGTTGACTGTTGACTGTTGACTGTTGACTGTTGACTGTTGACTGTTGACTGTTGACTGT
>NZ_JAUBVJ010000038.1:0-25069 GCF_036702785.1 Microcoleus sp. AR_TQ3_B6
CGGTTCAATGATTATTAAAAGCTATAACTGGGAAAGTTATAGTCAACAAAAAGTTATGTTTCGCCGAGCTTGAATTGCCCATCAAGTGCGATGCCGGAGACTGGCTACGCGCTCGCGATTTTTCCTAACTTATTCAGCAAACCCTACTTATAAAATTCTCAGTCCGCTAGGAGTGGATGAAAGTTTGTTCGCGGTTTCAACCGCCGAGATCGGATTTGCGATCGCACCCATAAAAAAAAGTAGAGGTGCGATCGATCGCATCTCTACAAAAATTCAAAATAAGGTGCGCCCTGCGCGCCCTACAAATTAGCTGTTCTGGGGAACAGGAGCACTCGGTGCTCCAGAAAAAGTCGGCGCCGCAGAATTAGTGGGCGCAACAGTCTTAGCCCGCTTCTTGATCAAGATTGGCTTGACGCTGTTTTCTCCACTAATCGGGGGATCTTCTTGTTGAGCGTAATCAGCGCCCATCCAAGCAGGACGGCTCTGATCGAAAGCCATTTGCAGTGCAGCAGCGGCGATGGCGTGGGAGTCATACTCCTCGGATAACTGAGACACCAGAGGCAAGAAAGATGCCATCCGTTCCCCGGCTAACGCTTCGCGCACTTTACCCTGCATCTTTTCCAACTGACGAGCTTCAATTTGCGCCCGTGTCGGAATGTTTCGCACCGTCAAGCTCGATCGCACGTGGCGTTCAATCAAGCGCAGTTTGCGGCGATCGACCGGTTGAATCAGCGTAATCGCCGTTCCTTCCCGACCAGCCCTACCCGTGCGTCCGATCCGGTGAACGTAGCTTTCCACACTGTCGGGCAAATCGTAGTTAATCACGTGAGTCAAGTGATCCACGTCCAAACCCCGCGCCGCAATATCAGTCGCCACTACCCAGCGCACCTGACATTGGCGGAACCGCGACAGCAAGCGTTCCCGCTGTGCCTGATTCAAATTACCGTGATACTCGTCAACGCTGTGACCTGCAGCTTGCAGTTGGCTGGTGAGTTCCGCCGCCGACTGCCGCGTCCGCACAAAAATCAGTGCAGATTCCGGGTCTTCCATTTCTAGGATTGGCTGTAGAGCCCTTGCCTTCGACCAGCCGCGCGGAATCATGTACACGCTTTGGCTGATGCGCTTCGGCGTTGCTTTTGGCTGTTCTACGGTGACGTTGACTGGGTTGCGCAAATGCCGCGCCACCAATTTCCGAATGGAAGCTTCCATCGTCGCCGAGAAAAATGCCGTTTGACGTTCTTTTGGTGCAGCATCCAAGATTTTTTCCACATCTTGGATAAAGCCCATGCTGAGCATTTCGTCAGCTTCATCCAAAACCAGCCATTTTACCTTGTCTAGTTTCAGGCTGCCGCGGCTGAGCATATCCAATATGCGTCCGGGTGTACCGACAACGACGTGAACGCCGCGCTTCAAACGCTGCATTTGACGATCGATCGATTGACCGCCGTACACCGTCAGAACTTGCACAGAGCGACCAACTTTTACCGGGCCGTTGCTGCTAATGCCGCTCAAATCGCGGATGGCTTCAGTTACTTGCATCGCCAATTCACGAGTCGGCGTCAGCACCAGTGCTTGCACCGCAGTTACATCTAAATCAATCCGCTCCAAGATGGGCAACGAGAATGCTGCCGTTTTGCCTGTCCCTGTTTGGGCTTGACCCACAACGTCGCGACCTGCTAACAGGTGCGGAATTGCTTGTACTTGGATCGGAGTAGGTTCTGTAAAGCCTAGTGTTTCCAGATGGAGAACGAGTTCTTCCGAAAGACCTAAGCCTTCAAACAATAAATTCATTAATGCTCCTAATAACGAGTCTTAGCCTTCTAAGTTGCCCAACTCGGATGCGGATTTCTGCTCTATGGCAGGAACTCATAAGAGTTCTTTATGGTGCTGCGCCTGCGCGCACCTTCTTAAATAGCAATCGAGTATAGGGCAGCTCCGTCGATGGTGACTAATTTACCAATTCGACAGCCGTCTTTGATTTTGTGACATGACCGATACCAACCGCCAGGGGTCTGGTTATAGGCTTCCAACATTCTTAAAACAGGACATTGGACTTCCTTTGAGGTACTTGCAAGCTTTCTCTCTCGGGCATTTTATAGTGAGGATCATGACAGCCCCACTTCACTACAACATAGTAGTAATAGGTTTGTTGATTCAGGCGCTATCCCGCAATCCGTCGCCTGCGGGATTGAGCAGGGGATGCAGCGACCGTTACCGCCTATCCATCTCAACACTCTTTCGGGATACCGTTGTGGTGTAGGGCGGACGGCGAAGCAATCTCAAATTGTCCCCGCTTTTTTCTGGCTTGTTACTATCATAACTCTTTACATTCAGAAACAAAACATTAAATTCGTTAAAATTTTCCGATGTTCTGTAGAGATAACCGCACCCCGAGGGTGAGCGTCGATTGCAGCCAGAGGCTAATCAAGGTCTATAACCCCTTTCCTAAATATCTTTGCACAATCTTGTACAAACCGTTACTTTTGCTGCACAATCGGCTAATTATTTTTGGCTGGTGTCCGGTTTTTGTTCGCCACACCGCCGATCGCGACAGTTCCAGCAACACTTAAACTTGACCCCGCCCAGCACCGGATACAGTGCCACGTCAACTCATGAGGGTCAATCCCACAATTTTAGACAAAAGATCGAGTTCCCAGATGAGTCTGTGCAGTCAATCTAAAATCTAAAATCTAAAATCTAAAATCGACTTGACCGTAGAGGTCGTAGACATCTGCACCAGTAATTTTCACTGATACGATCGATCCCAGTCGCGCTTCTCCTGTCACATAGACGAGTCCATCTACTTCTGGGGAAAACCGAGCGGATCTACCAATCAACTCACCTGTCTCTGGTTGTTCTTGTTCTATCAGGACATCAACTACCTGACCGACAGATTCTTGATTCTTTTTCAATGATATAGGTTGTTGTGCCGCCATTACCGCATTGCGCCGCATTTCCATTATTTCTGCTGGTATTTGCTGAGGCAAGCTAAAGGCTGGGGTTCCTTCTTCTGGCGAAAATACGAAAACTCCTACGTGATCGAATTCGTGGCGCTTGACAAATTCCAGCAAGTGTGCTGCGTGTTCCTCGGTTTCGCCGGGGAAGCCGACAATAAAAGTTGTCCGCATCACGGCGCCGGGAAGTGCTGCTTTGAGCCGATCGACTATAGCATCATTAATCCCAGCTTGAAAAGGCCGGTTCATCGCCCGCAGAATTTCCGGGTGCGAGTGTTGCAAGGGTAAATCTAAATACGGCAAAACGTTGGGCGTTTCCCGGATTGCCTCGACAACTTGGGGAGTCAAACCTGTAGGATAGGCGTAGTGCATCCGAATCCAAGGCACATCTACTTTACCCAAAGCGCGAAGCAGTTCGGCGAGTTTCGGTTCGCCATAAATATCTTTGCCGTAGTTGGTGGTAATTTGAGAAATTAAGATAATTTCTTTTACCCCTTCCGACGCCAATTGCTGAGCTTCCGCGACGATAGATTCGATCGTCCGCGACCTTTGATTTCCGCGCAAGTGCGGGATAATGCAAAATGCACAGCGGTAGTCGCAGCCTTCTGCTATGCGCAGATACGCGACACCTTCCGATGTTGTGCGGTAGCGGGGAGTAGTTTCGTCAGCGATGTAAGTAGGTTCTGTTGAGACGAGGGAAACTCGATCGCCTTTTTCGACCTGCTGCATAACATCGACGATTTTATGATAATCGCCCGTGCCGACAATTGCGACTGCTTCCGGCAATTCGTCCAGCAATTCCTGCTGAAAATGCTGTGCCATGCACCCGGTGATGACTACTTTTTTATTAGCTTCGGCCAATTCTACCAAGGTGCGGACTGACTCTTCTCGCGCAGCTTGGATAAAACTGCAAGTATTGACTACAACATAATCGGCTAATTCTTCATTAGAATCGACTTGATAGCCCGCTTGAGCCAGCAAGCCGATCATGTGTTCGGTATCAATGCGATTTTTTTCGCAGCCGAGGTGACTAAATGCGATCGTTGGCTTCGTTGCCATGCAGTAATAGTTAGTGTTGCGCTATTTTTGAGAACGTTTTATGGTATCACACAATTTGATAAATTGCAAGCTTGTGTGGATCGACCTTTGCATAATTTTTACTCGCTAGTTTGGCAAGCCAGCCCGAAAAATCTGTTCGGCCGTTAATTTCAATTCTGGAAAAGTCAGCGACTCAACCCTCTGGCTTCCCCTAAACTGTTTGACCTGATACTCTCCATCTACTAATTGATAAACCGAAAGTGTTGGTTGTTTGGGATTACCGATAAACTTGCGGCCGCCCAAACCGAGATAGTCTACAATCCAGTATTCGGGAATGCCCATTTCTTCATAGTCGGAAGCTTTGAAAAAATAATCATCCCGCCAGTTCGTGCTGACTACCTCTACAGCCAGTCGAACGGAACTACCCATCGTGATGATCGATTCTTTTTTCCACCGCGGTTCGTTGGTGAGAGCGGTGCGGTCTAAGACAATTACATCTGGTTGGTAGCCTGATTCGTTACGGGGTTTGAGCAGGCAGTCACCGGGGATGGAGTAAGGCAATTGCAGTCGTCTGATTTCAAAATTGATTTCACCTGAGATGAAACCTGTAACGTCGGAATGGTCGCCAGCTCCTAAAGGCATTTCAACAATTACTCCATTGTGTAATTCGTACTTATGGACAGAGTTCTCTGGATACCAAGCAACGAACTCATCAAACGTGATTGTTTTGGATATGGTTTGGATCATGTTGTGGTTTCCTCTGTCTAGCGATTAGTATGCGGAAAGCTCAAAGATTACACAAGTCTTTTTCCGATTTTTCCACAAAGTCTACAGCAGATTCCACATTTAGGAAGTACACCCGCCTATAGTTAGCTCGCCGTAGGGACACGGCACTGCCGTGTCCCTACACTTCACAAACCTGGAATACGCTGTAATTTTAGGACAAAGACTTGACATAGGAAGTGAAGTTTGCTAGGATTTTTCGTCTACAATGTCAAAATACCGATCGCGCCGATCGACTGAATCTGAAATTACTATCTAGGCGATCGACCGTTGTGAGCGAACGCACTCGATTAGAACAAATCTGCTGAAATTGACAAAGTGCGATCGTCATTTCAGAAATTTTGTGATGTTTTAGCTACTCTTATCCCGAACTTAGGTTAAGTTATGTCCTTCAAATTCTCCCATTGCTCCAACTCGAGCAGGATCAGCTAACACAACCCAACTTTTACCTGGAAACACCGATAAGTCAGCAAATTGCTGGGTTGATCAATCTTGAAAAGTTTGAGTCATTAGTTTCATCCTCACATTTATTTATATTAAGGCATTTTGCAGCATACTCTGAAACAAAGTATCCAGAGAAATTCCTGATGCTTTGGCCATAACCGCAATCACGCTTTTTTCGGCCAAACAACAGTACAGCCCCGCTTCTAAGAACCAAGGTTTTCCATCGGGGTCGATGCGAAAATCAAATAAACTGTAGTGGCGACAGCCCAAAGCGATGTGGCATTTTCTGGCCTCGACCCAAACTCTCTCCGTAATCGGATCGCTCTTGTCAACTACCCACGGCCTGGTACTATTTTTAGTGGAACCAGTCAAGCTACCATCCTCATTTTGTTGGAGCTTATCGGCATAAGTCCGAATCGGTTGGGTATCAGGATCTACAGGATACTCTTCCAGCGGCAAACAGACTAGCTCGCCATCTTGGACAATAATCCCACAGCGAACTTCTCTACCCAATTCAATGAATTTTTCTACTAGAACCTCATCTGAATGAGTCAATGCTGTCTGCAACGCCGCATCATAGTCAGCAGCATTTTTAACTAAGGCAACTCCCAGAGAATTATCCGCATTCAGTGGCTTGAGCACCACCGGAAAATCAATTGAAGGTCTCACGCCCGCGCGGACAACTTCTCCCAACGGTACGCTTACCCCAGCGGCCGCTACTACTGCCTTAGCCTTCGCTTTGTCAGCAGTCAGTGCCATCACCTCTGGGGTATTACCCACGTAAGGAATATTCAGCAGATCGAACAAGCTACGGTATTGAGTCATGCCGGGGATGCAAAACATCTGCGGTACCATTACGTCAATCTTTAGCTCTGTCAGCACCTGTACCGCGCCCGCTAGAGACATGGGATTAGCGGCCGCGATCGCACTCGGATCGAGAGAGGTGGGAAAACGCCATTGGCCACCGGGAGAAATATAGGCTATATGAAATTCATAGAGTGCTGGATTAGCAGTTTGCTCCAGACAATATGGGGCATAAAAGCGCGACAATTTATCGTAAAATTCACTGTCTGCCGCTCCGACTAAATGCAAAACCCGTAATACTGACATACTCAATCTCCTCCTATTTACAGAATTATTCCACTATGAAAATAAATTTTCATCCACTCTTTCGGCTGACGCAAATTTTTCCATAACAACAAGGGAATGTGCCAATGATGCACCATCAAAAACGGTAGCGGATCGTCCCACTCGAAGATGGCATCTTTGCCTTGGGCGATAATTTTTAACCGCTCATAAACTTGCTTGGGCGACCACAAATGAGTCACCAACCGCCAAATTTCCTGGTAAATCCAGTAAGTCGGGCGACTAGATGCCAAAGGCTGCACTGTCTGCGGTAAAGGGTCCGGTTCCAAATAAGCTTTTGCCACATCGGGATGGTTGTAAAACATCGTGATGGCTGTATGGGTGCGCGGGTTGCATTCGATCGCGTAAATCTCTCCATCATCCGCCGCTTCAATGAAATCAAAAGAAACTTGTCCAGTCAGATTGAGACTCTTGGCCAACTGACGAATCCAATTTTCGATATCCGGGCGATCGACATTCTGGTAATTCAGCTGAAACGCCGATGATTTGCAGCAACAGTGCAACTGAAGATGACCGTTACGAACTGTACTGTGAGTGCAGTATTCTTGCCCTGGAATATACTCTTGCATAATCCAAGGTTTACTCTCGGAAATTGGTAAAGATTTCACAAACGCGGCCGTTTCTGCTGGGGTCGCGCAGGGTAACTTAGTGAGATCAAACCTGTGGACACAATCGTAGGGAATACTTTTGATAATATATGGACGCTGTGCGTCACTAAAATCAAAATCGATTACTTGTTGGGGATTAGTAATGCGGTAGGACTTCGGAACTCGCAGCCCCAACGCTTCGGCGGCGGTGGCCAACTCATACTTATCATCCAAACGTTGCTGAGTTTCGACATCTAGGTGCATTACCGTACAGTGAGGAGAAAGTACCTTTTTGGCTTTGGCATCGTAGTAACTGCCCTCTGGACTACTGACGGGAACGTAAACATTAACTCCCTCTTGTTGGACAATTTTTAAGAGTGCTTGAGGGTATTCCTCTGCCTGGAGACTTGGTACTGGGTAAAAGCGATCGACTGCCCAAGAGAATCGATTACCCATCAGCCTGTATTCGTGGGTTTCAACCAAAATTACCCGATGACCGGCCTTATGGAAGGATCTCGCTAGCTGTAATGCTTTGGTCATCTTGCCGCCGTTAATCAAAATCGTTTGGGGAGACTCCGCGATCGTTCGAGACTGAAACGGTTTGAGGATGATGCATCTCAGTAGGGCGATCGCTGTTAAAGCGAGATTCAGGGGCATTACTAATAGCAGCAAAATAAAGGTTGCTATGGTTTTGACTGATGTCTGGAAGCGCCTAGAAGCCTCGTTTGTTTCCTGTTCAGATGGCATCGCTGCCGTTGAAACTGTTTCGATCATAATTTTTTAGTAAGTAAATACTCTAATTAGCGGCGGTTTTTGAATGATTAAACTACTCTTGAAGCTACGCAGGCGCAGAGTCTCCATAACAGAGAGATGAATCATGCCGATGAAGCGCCGATTAGATATTACCACGGGTGGTTAAAAACCGGGTTTTTTGACGGTTGGACTTCGTTACAGCCCGCCGAATAGGACAAAAAACCCGGTTTTTTTGGTTTTGACGCCTAAGTTTTGTTCTACTAAACGCGCCGAATTAAAGTCAATCCATCTCTCAGCGGCACTAAAACTTGCTCTAGGCGCGGGTCGTCAACTATAGCCTGTCTGATGTGAGATAAGGGCTATCAATTGCTAGTCCGAGGCGACTCATTAACCCTGATAAACCACACTAAAAATCGCTAACTGCCGAGCCTATTAAATGCAAAACCCGTAATACTGACCTGCTCACTCTCCCCCTATTTCCACAAGTTCGCCAATATTAAAATCAATCCCAATCCACCCATTCGGCTTCTTTAAATCTGCCCATAACAACAAGGGAATGTGCCAATGATGCACCATCAAAAACGGCAGCGGATCGTCCCACTCAAAGATGGCATCTTTGCCTTGGGCGATAATTCTTAACCGCTCATAAACTTGCTTGGGCGACCACAAATGAGTCACCAACCGCCAAATTTCATGGTAAATCCAGTAAGTCGGGCGACTCGATGGCAAAGGCAGCAGTGTCTGTGGTAAAGGGTCTGGTTCCAAATAAGCTTTTGCCACATCGGGATGGTTGTAAAACACCGCGATGGCTGAATGGGTGCGCGGGTTGCATTCTATCGCGTAAATCTGTCCATCATCCGCCGCCTCCATGAAATCAAAGGAAACTTGTCCAGTCAGATTTAGACTCTTGGCAAAGTGACGAATCCAATTTTCGATATCCGGGCGATCGACATGCTCGTAATTTATCTGAAACGCCGACGATTTGCAACAACAATGCAACTGAAGATGACCATCACGAACTGTACTGTGAGTGCAGTATTCTTGCCCCGGAATATACTCTTGCATAATCCAAGGTTTACTCTCGGAAATTGGTAAAGATTTCACAAACGCGGCCGTTTCCGCCTCAGTTGCGCAGGGTAACTTCGTCAGGTTTAACCTCCGAATAGAATCGTAGGGAATACTTTTCATAATATATGGACGCTGTGCATCACTAAAATCAAAATCGATTACTTGCTGCGGATTAGTAATGCGGTAGGACTTCGGAACTGGCAGCCCCAACGCTTTGGCGGCTGTTGCCATCTCATATTTATCATCCAAACGTTGCAGAGTTTCGAAATCTAGCTGCATTACCGTACAGTGAGGAGAAAGTACGCTTTTAGCTTTGGCATCGTAGTAACTGCCGCCTGCACTAGTGACGGGAACGTAAACATCAACTTTCTCTTGTTGGACAATTTTTAAGAGTGCTTGAGGGTATTCCTCTGACTGGGGATTTGGTACTGTGTAAAAGCGATCGACTGCCCAAGAGTAACGATGACCTGTCAGCCAGTATTTGTGGGTTTCAAACAAAATTACCCGATGACCGGCCTTATGGAACGATCTCGCTAGCTGTAATGCTTTGGTCCTCTTGCCGCCGCCGACCAAAATCGTTTGGGGAGACTCCGCGATCGTTCGAGACTGAAACGGTTTGAGGATGATGGATCTCAGTAGGGCGATCGCTGTTAAAGCGAGATTCAGGGGCAGTACCAATAGCAGCAAAATTAAGGTTGCTATGGTTTTGACTGTCTGGAAGCGCGTCGTCGTCGCGTTTGTTTCCTGTTCAGATGGCATCGCTGCCTTTGAAACTGTTTCGATCATAATTTTTTACTAAGTAAATATTCTAATTAGCGCTGGTTTTTGAAGGATTAAACCGCTTTTGAAGCTACGCAGGCGCAGTCCAGAACAGAGAGATGAATCATGCCGATGAAGCGCGGATTTGATATGACGCACGGGTGGTTAAAAACCGGGTTTTTTGAGGCTCGGACTTCGTTAGAGCCCGCCTGGGCAAAAAACCCGGTTTTTTTGGTTTTGACGCCTAAGTTTTGTTCTACTAAACGCGCCGAATTAAGGTCAATCCATCTCTCAGCGGCACTAACACTTGCTCTACGCGCGGATCGTCAACTAGAGCCTGGTTGAATTTGGCGATCGCAGCCCCGTTAGGAGTGGCAGTACCTGACAAGTAGGGCTGTCCCTGCATCAAAGTGTTATCGACGCAGATCAAGCCATTGGGAGCCAACAGCCCGGTAGTTAGGAGTAAATTGAAATAGTCTAGGTATCCAGCTTTATCGGCATCGATAAATACCAGATCGAACACTTCTCCATTCTCCGCCAATTCTTTCATGGTTTCTAGAGCCGGTGCCACCTTCACTGAGATTTTGTGACCGGCAGTAGATTCGTGAAAACACTTCTGGGCAAATTCAGCTACATAAGCATCTACTTCGCAGGCTACCACTACTCCATCCACCGGCAGTGCTTCCGCCATCGCTAGTGCTGAGTACCCGGTAAACATCCCTATTTCCAGTACCCGCTGTGCTTTGGTGAGATGGACGAGAAATTTCAGCATTTGGCCTTCCAGATGACCAGATAGCATTTCCTGTTCCAACTGCCGCACTGTCTCGCCGTCAGAGAATCGCTTACTCCAATCTTCTGATTGGGTGCGCTTCACTAACGCTGCTAAGGCAGGAGATTCCGGCGTGGTACAAAGATCTAGGTACGGATCGAGACCGTTTGCCAATTCGTAGGCTTGTTGTAATTCTGCCTTGAAAGCTCGATCGAGATTATCGATTTTTTCTACAGTCTCGACGAGACTTTCGAGTTTAGCCGCTAAAATCCCGACAGGGGTAACGGGTCTCATGGTCAAACCCCTGATGTCGAAAGATTTCCAGCTTTGCCTGACCCCACGTACATCTCTTCCCCATCGCCGCGGCGCGGATACTCCTGACAGATTTCTCGATGAACCAGTAGGGCTTTATCCAACTCACCTCGAGTCAAATCATTCATGAAAAAGCATTCACCAATGGGGCGCGGAGCCGCAGCACGTTGAAGACCATCACGGGTACGACTGATCGATTTTGTCGCTTTCCAGAGCAGTTCTGATGTCAGATAAGGGCTATCAATTGCTAGTCCGAGGCGGCTCATTAACCCTAAGATCCGATCGCGATCGGCGATCGAAATGTAACCCCGCAGTTGGGCAATGGTCGCCGAAAAAGCCATATCGATGGCGACAGCATGGCCGTGGAACATCGGAATTTCCGGCGTTAGTTCCAGCGTCGGGCTCCAAGTATGACCGTAGGCAATCACCCGATCCAAATCTAGCTCGTGTAGGTTCGGTACTTCTAATGCCAGCATCGACTCAATCCCCTTGTAAGTGAGCCGATGTGCCACTTCTTGAAGTTCCGAGGTGCCGTTTACATAACCAAAATGGGTGTGCAGCAATGCTTCGCCGTAGTTTTCTAACATCTCAAAGATTTCTGTGTTGCCTACTACGGCGATCTTAATCAACTCTGCCATCCCGTTTCGCACTTGGTCGATCGGCAGAGTTTTCAGAAAGGAGAAGTCTAAGATTACTTTCTTCGAAGCGTGGTAAGCACCGAGGCGGTTTTTCAGCTTACCGTGGTTCACAGCTACTTTGATCGCCACACTGGCATCAATTAAGCCAATTAGTGTTGTCGGTACCCGAATGTAGTTAGTCCGACGGCGATAAGACGAGCAGGCATAACCAGCTACATCGGTCGTCAATCCACCACCGACTACCAAAACAGGCTCCTTCCGCACGAGTCCGAAATCTACGAAGGCATCTATGATGCTTTCAAAAGTTTTTAACGTCTTATCAGGTTCCTTGATATTAACTGGAAAGACTGTTAAATCTATCTGGTGATGCTTGAAATAATGATGCATCTGTGCACCATACAGACCGTAGACTGTTTCATCTACAACCATTAAACAGCGACCAAATTGGCGGTAACTATCCGCAATCTCAGGATTCTCAAGCTTGAAAGCACCATCTACGTATAGCAAGCTGAAATCTATTTTTTCGTACCCCTCAATCTGAAAAGCTCGATCGGTAGCTGTAAATGTTGCTTGAATGTCACCCATAAGATTTTTGCACTTTCATGTTGATAACTAACGGTAAGTATCCGGGCGACCGTCAAAACTCTCTATCCTTTTGCTGGCAAACTCCCTCTGCATTAACTTGACAAATTTGTCATTTAATATTATCCTAACTCTCCACCGAAAAATTTACTTTCTGAGCTGTGTGTTAAGAATAGGTTAAATACTGCTTGTAGAGTATTTATACAGAATGCCTTGCTAGGAGCAAGTTTAGATCGCCTCCATACTTGCACGAAACTTAACATAACGGATTTATCATTTTTATGCAACCTCATGCAATAAAAATCCTATGGAATTGTTGGGGAATAGAAGACAGTCCAGGAATTAAGTAGATCCACCCATTGGTAACAAGTTAGAAGGGAGTAGATTTTGTCAATACCCCTTTGTGTAGAAATACAATCGAATAATCATGATAATCAAACAAGGGAGAAGGGTGGGAGAGTCGTCCAGAGGAAGACTCTCCCACCGACAGCGATTATCATTATTAATAAGTGGTTCGCTCGCTCTGGCGTGGCGGACGATCGATAATTGTGGCAGGCGATCGACAATTGTGGCGGACGATCGATAATATTTGCACCGCAAGCGCTGGCGCGTGAGAATTGCGGGCGTTGGTATTATCAAGCGATAGAATTGACCAATAATTGAGCAATTGTATAGGTCAGTAAATATGGCAAAAACTCAAAAAACTAATCGATCCCACGCCAAAAAAACTACCCGATCAATGGTGTAAGACTCCGCGATTGCCTCGCAACTATCCGCATTATTAACACCGACTATTACCTCACAGTAAAATTACTACCGTCAACTAGGTTTATTCCCTTAGAATTCTTAACCTACCATTGATGGTAGCAGCGGTATTAACTTTACTGTGGGGAGACGTGGCTTTTTCCTATAGCGCTTTTTTACATTTCATTATATCATCAATTCAGCCTAGGCTGGAAATACCAAAGATAAATCTAGAGACCAATCGGTAAAACCCGGAATTACAACAGCCTCATTTTGCATAACAACTCGTTGCAATCAATAATTAAAATCACCTTGTCTTTTTTAATCGGGTTCGCTGTGCATTTCCCGTTGATGATAGACCAAATAAAATATCCCCTAATTAGAAATTCCCGCTTCAGCATAGAGAGATAACTTAGCTCTCAGAGGGTACTTTAAACTAGAATCAGAAACCTCAATTACCAATAAAATATCAGCAGGCTGCGGGTAAGAAGATAAATAAAGAGCGGCTCGATTGCGGGGAATAACAACATCTCTGGTTCGCTATCATCCGTCAAAATAAGTGGCTATTGTAGGCGCACGCGAGCGCGTCTAGCCAGTAAAATGATTAACTTCTCAACGAAAAGACTGTTGCTAACAGACTGAAGCGTACTTTTAACAGCCTTGATGATAATTTCTGGGCCAATCAATTCAACTCGGTCATCAGGAGCTAAAAATCCCTGTTCTCCTAAAGGGTGATATTCTGCGATCGAGAATATTTTCGCAGTTACAGCAGTCATAGCTTTTCTTACCTACTTTATTGCTTAGTCCCCTCGGACGAAAGTTTGACTCTATGCAGCGATTTCAAGATTGGATTAATGCCGATTAATCCCGAATTCATAAAGCCGAGTTCATAAAAGAATATAACGAACCCGGATTTTAGATTAGGCCATTTCCTGAGACGATACATCGGGGGCGATCGCCAGATTTGGTTCGCCCGAAAGCACTTGAGCAGCAGACGCAGTAGGTAATAAATCGTAAGAATTTCCGCCCAAACCCTTAACTTGGCGCATCAAAGTGCCCATTTCCAAAGCACTCATCGCATAATTCCAGCCCAAATTGCTTTTAATTCCAGCCCTTTCCAAAGCTTGCTGCATCGTGTCAGTCGTCACCACCCCAAAAATCACCGGCACCCCTGTTTGAAAAGCAGCCGCAGCAATTCCCTTAGCAACCTCACCAGCCACAAAATCGAAATGAGGAGTTTGGCCACGAATTACTGCACCCAGACAAATTACCGCATCGTAGCGGTGAGAAAGAGCAGCTTGGCGGGCCACCAAAGGAATCTCAAAACTTCCGGGAACCCAAAAAAAGTCCACTTGAGAGCCATGAGGATTAATATCAACCCCGTGGCGTTTCAAACAATCTTGACATCCCTCCAAAAGTTTGTTGACCACCAAATCGTTAAAACGACCGATGACAATAGCAAATCGCAAAGATTCTGTGTGAGTAAAAGTTCCCTCGAAAACAGCCATAGTGTTCTAGTTTAGATTTTAGATTTTAGGTTTTAGAATTTTGTTTGTGAGAAGGCAAAAGTCAGAAAGCTGCAGCATCTCATCTGAATCTCAAGTGCAAAAACATACAGGGTCGCGCGGTCTGTAAAATTCCTAGCTTCTGCCGAATGCCGAATGCCTGTCAATCGCTAGCGAATGCCTTCATCCTTCTATCTTTTACCTTCTTTATTCGATAGGGTTGGGTGAAGTTAAACGACTAAAAAGTTCAATACACCCACTGCAATAACCAGCAAAAACCAGAGACCAGACCCGACATATATCAGCGATTTAGACTGATTCCAGTTTTGGGGAGAGGCATAAGCAACCGGGACGCCAACGACCATCACAAAAGACAGCAGTACCAGAGCCAGTAAAACCACTTGAAACAGAATTGATAACATCTTTTCTCCTTTCGATATAACCGTGCGTTGATCAGAAATAGCTTCCCAGAACCGGAAAAAATCTTCCAAATTCTAGTTTTTGACAGTTTCCCGATAGTCGATCGAGAGATTGTCGGTTGATTGATAGGAAAGAACCCGTGCAAATTCGGGCGTTGCGCGAACAGGCGTCAGCGACTTTTGAGATTTTTATCAATTTTATCATTGTTGGCTACTGCACAGAAAACAGGATTCGATACTGGCTGAAGGTTAAGTTACACTGCGATCGCGGGGTGCCACAAGCTGAGAAATTGCTAATCTGTGAGTTAGAGATGGGGGATGTTTGACTATGGACTTAGTTTTGTGCCACACAACAGCAGATTTTGATGCCTTGGGAGCGGCGGTGGGACTTTGCGTCCTGCGCCCCGGCAGCAGAATCGTACTGACAGGCGGGTGTCACCCGACGGTGCGGGATTTTTTGGCGTTACACCGCGACGAGTACCCGCTGATTGAACGCCGATCGGTCAATCCGCAACAAATTCGATCGATTAGTATAGTTGATGCCTCCGGGCGCGATCGCTTGGGAAAAGCCGCCGAGTGGCTGGATTTGCCACAGGTGAGCGAAATAGCTGTTTTCGACCACCACAAGGAGGCGCATTCAGACATCCCCGCTACTGTTACCCAGATCGAAGCAGTCGGAGCCAGCACGACATTAATTGTCGAAAAGCTCCGCGAAAAGCTCAAAAATCAACCAGAAAACAGCGACACACCATCGCGCCTGCTGCCTTCGGAAGCAACAGTAATGGCCCTCGGCATCCACGTCGATACAGGTTCCCTCACCTTTGAGGGCGCAACGGCGCGAGATGCAACTGCTTTGGCGTGGTTGATGGAACAGGGAGCGAGTTTGCGGGTAATCGCTGAATATGTAGAACCCGGTTTGTCTCCTCAATTGCAAGATTTGCTGAGAGAAGCGCTCAATAATTTGCGATCGGAAATTTTGCACGGTTACAGCGTAGCTTGGGTGCTGCTATCTACTGAAGCCTACGTCCCGGGGCTTTCTTCGCTGGCTTCTCGCTTGCTCGATTTAACTGAAACCGATGCTCTGCTTTTAGGGAATGTTTATAAATTTGGGGAAAAGGACAACAACCCCAACATCGAGCCCGAATCGCCAGTTTCCAATCGATTAACTATTATCGGTCGATCGCGCATCGAAGGAACAAACCTCAGCGAATTGTTCAAACCCTTCGGCGGCGGAGGCCACGCCCGCGCCGCTTCCCTCGCCACCCGCGATGTTGACCCCCTGCTGACTTTAAATCAGTTAGCTGACGAACTCAAAGCTCAAATTCCCCACCCTCCCACAGCCCGCGAATTAATGTCGTCTCCAGTCCGGAGTATTCGCCCGGAAACATCGGTGGGGGAAGCTCACCGTATCCTCCTACGTTACGGACATTCCGGGCTTTCGGTGATGGATGCGGGCGATCGGCTCGTCGGCATTATCTCGCGCCGCGACATTGACATTGCTCTGCACCACGGTTTCAGTCACGCCCCCGTCAAGGGTTACATGACTCCGCAGCTAAAAACGATCGCCCCAGATACCTTGCTGCCGGAAATTGAATCTTTAATGGTGATGTATGATATCGGGCGCTTGCCGGTATTGGAAAATGGTCAACTGGTAGGGATTGTGACTCGCACAGACGTGTTGCGGGAATTGCACCAGCAAAAAGCGCGAGACAGGGGAAGTAATGCAGAATTCTCTTATTGTCCCGTACCGGAATCGGTTGAGCAGTTGTTACGATCGCGCATCAGTTCGGAATTGTGGCAATTATTGTCGATCGCGGCCAATATTGCCGCCGAGCGCGGCTGGCAACTTTATATTGTCGGTGGAGCAGTCCGGGATTTACTATTGACGACCGATTATACACTGGCGCTAACAGATATTGATTTGGTTGTGGATGGAAAGTGCGGTTCCGACGATTCCGGTGCTGGTGTCGAGTTGGCTTTATCGCTGCAAAAACTATACCCAGACTCGCGTTTGGACGTTCACGGTCAATTTCAAACCGCCGCGCTTTTGTGGCACAAAGACTCTGCTTTCGGCTCGCTGTGGGTGGATATCGCTACGGCTCGCACTGAATTTTACCCTTATCCGGCTGCCAATCCTGAAGTTGAAGCGAGTTCAATTCGCCAAGATTTGTACCGCAGGGATTTTACAATTAATGCGCTGGCTGTGCGGTTGGGTGTTCCTCGCAGTGGCGCATTGTTAGATTTTTTTGGCGGCTTGCTCGACTTGCAAGCGCGGCAAATTCGGGTTTTGCACGCCAACAGTTTTATCGAAGATCCAACGCGAATTTATCGCGCTGTGCGGTTTGCTGTGCGGTTGGGATTTGAAATTGAGCCGCAGACGGAAGGATACATCCGCCACGCTTTGGCCAGCGGGATTTATTACCGAATTCAGGGGGAAAACGGCCGAGCTCCGGCTTTGGAAACTCGCCTGAAAAGCGAGTTGAAATACATTTTGCAAGCTCCTTACTGGAAAGTTGCTTTGCAAATGCTAGGAGATTTGCAAGCTTTGCGCTGCATTCATCCTACTTTGGAGTTGGATCGGGAATTGTGGCGGCAACTGCGTTTGCTCGATCGGTGTTTGAATGGAATCCCAAGGAAGAAGGAAGAAGGAAGAAGGAAGAAGGAAGAAGGAAGAAGGAAGAAGGAAGAAGGAAGAGACAATTCCCAATTCCCCATTCCCAATTCCCCATTCCCCATTATCAATATTCCCGATTGGCAGATGCGGCTGGAAGTTTTGATAGCTTATTTAGCACCGGAATATCGCGGCAAGGTAGCTGCAAATCTTCAGTTACCCGCTGACAGCATTAAGCGGTTGGAAGTGTTGGAAGCTGGAAAGAACCAGTTAGCAGAGGGTTTGCCTAAGTGCGAGTTACCGAGTCAATTGGTGCTGCTGTTGAGGAATTATGAATTGCCCGTGTTAATTGCGATCGCCCTGCAAAGTCCGCTACGTGCACGCCGCCAAATTTGGGAATATCTCACCAGGTGGGCGAATGTTGAGCCTCCTTTAAATGGCAACGATTTGAAGGCTTTGGGTTATAAGCCGGGGCCTGGGTTTAAACGAATGTTGGATGATTTGTTGGCAGCAACCTTGGATGGCGATTTGGGCGATCGGGCTGCTGCGATCTCTTTCTTAGCACAACGTTATCCTCAAGCTTAGTAAGGTGCGTCAGCAGCACGTTATTTTTTCTATAATCGCATGGGAGTGCAGAAACCTGGTTTTTTACGAAAAGACGCGTTACAACCCGCAGATTAGGTAAAAAACCCGGTTTCTTGGTCGGAGTGCGTCCAAAACAGTAAATTTTTACTTTTGAGTTCAAAACAGCCTAACAAGCCGATCGCACATTATTGATATTTAGATAATTAAGGTGAAAAAACAGCGCGCTCCTGGTTTAATCGCAATTGTCCTTTACAAAAGTGTTGTTGCTTCCCTCTTGACAGTAACTTCGATCGCTTTGCTTTTCGCACTGAAAAATCATCAAGTATTAGAGGAATTTGCCGAATCTTATTTGTTAGAAAGCCAAGTAAAAATTGTGGAGTTTTTATTAGACAAAGTTTTAAGTGTCCAGCCTAAAACCTTACTATTTAGCGGACTGGCGAGCGGATTGTATGCAATTTTAAGTGCTCTTGAAGCGGTGGGGTTATGGTACAAGAAAGCCTGGGCAACAATCTTAGTTTTATTGCTAGTCGGCATCAGTATTCCGCCTGAAATCTATGAATTAGTTCGAGGTGTCACGGTACTTAAGTTAGTGGTATTTATCGCAAATATAGCCGTGTTATGGTATTTGCTACACCATTTGCCGAAGCATGGTAAGGGAGGTTAAATTTCAAATGATTCAGAGCAAACTCATTTGACTTAATATAGGTCAGCATCTTCAATCACTAGGCGCTTTACCCTTTTATTTGTAATGCATTTACCTGAGAATTTTAAATTTCCATATTAAATATTCAACTCTTCGGGCGCATTCTTGAGTGTATTCATAGTGTTTTTCATTTTTAATCATAGTTTCCACGCTCTTTATCTCCCCAAGCTGAAGCTCACCAGTCGGCAAAAAATTAATCACAAAATTGCTTATAAGTCCAATAAAAACCTAAATCTTTACAAAAATCGGCTACTTGTAAAGATTCGATAAAGCCTAGAGGGGTTATACCCCCCATGAGTTATAGTGACAGATATATAGATGCACCCTGATGGCTTTCCCGTTCCCAAAGAGCGGGATTTTTATTGGAAAAATATTGTATTAAGTTTGAAGACACCTGGTACAGATAGAATTGGTGGAACATTCCCATAAACCGATCGCCAGATGCAAAAATAGCAGAGAAGAAGCAAAAACGAGGGTTCGGAGCGATCGAACATCAGCCCTAACTCTGTGAAACAACCCAAAGGCGGTAGCATAGTTTGGGAAACGGCATCAACTAAAGATGAACTTAGCGCCAGCAACAGTCCTGCAACAGGGCAAATACAAAATTAACGCGACTTTAGGCATAGGAGGGTTCGGAATCACTTACCGAGCTATCCACACCCATTTAAACCAAACCGTCGTACTCAAAACCCTGAACGAAAGTCTGCAGCAACACCCAGAATCGGCCAAATTTCAGCAGCAGTTTATTGCCGAAGCCAAACGCCTGTCACGGTGTCAGCATTCCAACATCGTCAGAATAATCGACTTTTTTGAAGAAGCCGGACAGCCTTTTATCGCAATGGACTACATTCCCGGCCAAACTCTCGCCCAAATAGTGGAAACCGATCGGCCACTGCCATTCGCCCAGGCCCTGCACTACATTCGGCAAATAGCCTCAGCCGTAAGTACATTTCACCACAGCGGATTGCTGCACGGAGATATCAATCCAGAAAATATTATCCGGCGAGCCGATTCTCACCTCGTAATGTTAATAGATTTCGGCATTGCCCGCGACTTTACCGCCGGCACCAAACAAACCCACACTAATTTGCTCTCGCCCGGGTACGCGCCGATGGAACAATACCTCTATCAGGGTCAGTGTACACCGGCCACAGACATCTACTCGCTCTCCGCCACCCTCTACTACTTACTTTCGGGCGTGGCGCCCGTAGCAGCACCCTTGCGCTCGCGCATTCCCCTTGCTTCGTTGCGGCAATTTCAGCCGAACCTCAGCGCCGGAATCGAGCGAGCCATCCTTCAGGGACTCGAAATCGACCCTCACAACCGCCCTCCGACAGTGGAAAATTGGCTTACCATGTTGCAAGAAACAGAGCGAGTACCAGTACACAGAAAAGGCAAGCAAAGTCTGCGATTGCCCCCACCTCCCCCGCTGCCGTTAAGTTTACTGGCGTTTGTCGTAACGGCTGCAATTGCAGGCTGGATGGGTTTTGACCTGGCTTGGCGCTACAACAGCACCAGTCTCAGCAGCAATCGAGCCAAAATAGAATCCTTCCCATCTCTCGAAGATTTGCTCAAATCCCGCGATTTGTCAGAACCGATGTTCGGGAAGCCGTCTGTCGAAAGCAGCCCTCTCGATCCCGAACTCAACAAGCGCCCCACTCCCCCCTTAGACAGCAGCAACATTCCCGAACAGATGGATGCCTCAGAAACTAGCGCCAAACCTTCAGGGTTCCCAAGCCCGGAAAATGCTGCCCCAGCGCCCGAAGCGCAACCTGAGCCATCCCCGACCCCCGATCCCCAAAAGCAGCTTTCTGAGTCCCCCATTCCGGAGCCTCAAACCACAATCGAGCCCGCACCCCAACCAGAACCCGCACCGGTACCGGAAGTTGCGCCCCTGCCGCCAGAGCCGCCCCCCGCACCCGCCCCGCCTACGCCTAAGAGTGCTCAAACCTTGCCACCCTCTGAATCCGCGTCGCCAGTAATAGCCTCGCCGATCGAGGGATCGCCTGAACCTGCGATACCGAGTCGCAGCCGCAGCAATTCAGATAGTTCGATCGCACCGGACTCACCACCCCCTGTGGCAGAGCCCACTGTACCTTTTCCTGAACCTGCGACAAATTAGTATGGTTTTTGTTGGTTAAAAGTGCGGACAAATACTTGGTATTATCAGTCAGCAAATATCCCCTCGGTAGTCGAGTTGACACTCCCCTGGCTGAAGCCGAGGGGATTCTTAATTCAGCGACTGACCTTAAAATGTTCTGTCCTTACGGCCATACTTAAACCTTTCAACCCTGGGGATACCACCAATTGACTCGCCTAATTCAGAAGCATCAAGCGCGGGTCTATCTCCAAAAGCGTCAGCTTGATATGAACAAGCGAGTTTGGGTATGCCCTACCCTACTTAACAATTCGAGCGTGAAAAAGTTTATTTGCTGGATTGAAACCTACCTTTTCGGTTTCGACTGTTTATAGTGTTTTCGCCGCACTTTGTCCCCCAGTTTATTCCTAAAAGTGTGTCTCATGTCCTGTTTCACGGAGGGCAAGGGAGTTTAACCCTGACTGTTTGAGTTTACCATACTGTCGGGTTTTGTCCAAAGCTTTGTAAGGAAGTTTTTTGAATTAAAAAGATGGGATTTTGGGTTCATGACTCAGGTAAAGAGAACAGGCAGGATAAATCCTGCAACGCCCTTTCATCCCCGGACTGAAGTCACGGGGTTTTCAGGGTATTCCTTATAATAATGCCCTTCCTCGCCAACGACTATCTCGCCCAACCTTCGACCCAATCAGGAAATCCCAACAGGGGCGGTCTGAGTTTCTCCAATATTTCCTATTCCGTCTGCAATCGCAATTCCCGCCTAAAAAACAAGCAGGACTGTTTGATATTTTGATTTAATTTATGTTAGAATATGTGCGCCGCGCTGAGGTTGTGTGAAGTCGTGTATTACTGCTGCTGTCGCTGCAAACATTTTGGTACAAAGCAACCCCAATCTGGAATTTGAGCGAGTGTAAGCGAGGCTTGGGGTCTAAGCCGTTGCGCCTTAGACTGTTCTAACTCTCAAGAATCCCATCCCCGACAGTCGGAGTGTCCGTGTCAATTTCCCCAAAATTCCTTTCTTTGGGAGCAAGCACCATTGGGGACAAGCAAGTTATAATTTGTTGCGGAAGCGCACAGAGATTTTTTATGAGTAAACCCCCAGTTCATGCTTTTTTTGTAGGCAGAGCACTTGCCGAAGCACTGTACGAGCAATTAGAAAGCGCAGCAACCAACGCTTTCTCTGAACTCGGAAAATTTGACGCAGAACAAAGAGAACGCCTGCGACAGTTCACCGATCGAGTTGTGGAACGGGCAAACAGAGCTGCGGATGAGGCAATGCAGACCGGAACTGGCACTGCAACCACCACCATTGAAGACATCCATCCCGCAGAGCTGCAAGCGACTATTGACGAGCTGCGCGCCGAAGTGGCAATGGTGCGCTCGCAATTACAGCGCTACCGCAGCAGTTTGCCCTAGCGCTCGCTCCCCGACCAGAACTATTATTTACGACTACGTGAGCGCAAAGCACTGCGCTCCTGCGCTCCTACCTTCAATCAAAGCAACAACATAAAATAAGCAATTTGGGAACCCAAGTGTCTGCTCTCCTTGATGACTCTGTTAATCGCCAGCGCTCCAGAAAGCTCGCTGGCGAAGGCGATGAGCCAAAAACTGCTGGTAAATCCTACAAAAGTAAAGCCTATCGCTGGAATCGCGAAAAATACTCCCGGAAGCGGCGCTTCTTCGACATTTGGGCTTTTGTCTTGCTCTGGCTGGCTTCGCTGTGGCTCGACAGCAAAAATTGGAGCTACTGGGGAGGCGTGACAGAAGAAAAGAAAGTTGCCAGACGCCGCTTTCAAGCAATCTGGGTTCGAGAAACACTCTTGGATTTGGGGCCGACTTTCATTAAAGTTGGGCAGTTATTTTCCACCCGCGCCGACTTGTTCCCGACAGAGTTTGTCGAGGAACTTTCTAAGCTGCAAGATAAAGTGCCTGCTTTCAGCTACGAGCAGTTAGAGGTAATTGTTGAGCAAGATTTGGGCAAGACAGTTCAAGAACTCTACCGCAGCTTTGACCCGGTGCCCCTGGCCGCTGCAAGTCTGGGTCAGGTACACAAAGCTCAACTGCATTCGGGCCCGGAAGTGGTTGTCAAGGTGCAGCGACCGGGACTGCGGAAGCTGTTCGAGATAGATTTGCAAATTCTTAAGGGAATTGCCCGCTACTTTCAAAACCATCCTAAGTGGGGCTACGGCCGAGATTGGATGGGGATTTATGAGGAATGCTGTCGCATTCTGTGGCTGGAAATTGACTATCTCCATGAAGGCCGCAATGCTGATACTTTTCGCCGCAATTTTAGCAACTGTGACTGGGTGCGGGTGCCGAGGGTTTATTGGCGGTACGCGGCTCCGCGAGTGCTGACTTTGGAATACCTGCCGGGGATTAAAATCAGCCACTACGAAGCTTTGGAAGCGGCCGGTATCGATCGTAAATTAATCGCTCAGTTGGGGGCAAAAGCTTATTTGCGCCAGTTGCTCAATGACGGCTTTTTCCACGCTGACCCACACCCCGGCAACATCGCTGTTAGTGCTGACGGTTGTCTGATTTTCTACGATTTTGGCATGATGGGGCAAATCCAGTCGAACGTCCGCGAAGGACTGATGGAGACGCTTTACGGCATTGCTTCCAAGGATGGACAGCGGATTATGGATTCTCTGATCGAGTTGGGAGCTTTGGTGCCTACGGGTGATATGAGTCCGGTGCGCCGCAGCATCCAGTATATGCTGGATAACTTCATGGACAAGCCTTTTGAAAATCAGTCGGTGAGCGCGATTACGGACGACCTTTACGATATTGCCTACAACCAACCTTTTCGCTTCCCAGCTACTTTTACTTTTGTAATGCGAGCTTTTTCCACTATCGAAGGGGTAGGCCGAGGTTTAGATCCCGAATTCAACTTTATGGAGGTGGCACAACCTTTTGCCATGCAGCTTATGAGTAATGGAAATGGTTCTGATACAGGTAGCAGTATTTTTAACGAAATCGGCCGTCAGGCAGCTCAGGTGAGTTCGACTGCTTTGGGTTTGCCCCGCCGGATTGAGGAGACTATTGACAAACTCGAACAGGGAGATTTGCGGATTCGCGTCCGTTCTGCCGAAACAGAGCGCTTGCTCCGCCGCATGAGCAGCGCTCAAATGGGTACGAATTATGCTTTGCTGATGAGTGCTTTTACTTTGTCAGCGACAATTTTGTTTGTCAGCAATCAAGTCTGGCCGGCAGTGGCTGTGGCATTGCTGGCGGCGGGTGCAGGGTTTGCTCTTGTGCGTTTGTTCAAGCGGATCGATCGTTTAGACAGGATGTCATAATTGTCCAATTTGGGATGTGAAATTTTAGGTTTGAGATTTCTCGCCAGCCAAAAGTTGACCTCGAATATTAAGTTTTGGCTGGCTGACAACAGATTGCTAACTAAAATTGAGAGGACTTACGCGCTTTGATGCTAACCACCAGGTTGCTTCCTAAATTTCTCGCCCGCCAAACCTCTGAAGTTTGGTAGAAATCCAGTTTTTTTTTGCAGGCGCTGCTTAATTTACTGGATTTACCGAAATTTTAAGAGGGGATTACCATCATAACGATCTACAATATAAGGTCAAGGAAGTGCAATTTTTCCCAAACTCACGATCGCAGGTGGCAGAAATTTCAAGTCCCCTTCGCAATTTAAGTTTTGGAAGAAAACATTGCACCCTTTAAATCAAGCTTTTAAGTTAGATGAGTCCAATCACCCAATCTATGAAACGCTCTTTCGCAGGTAAGACAGACACGGGGCTAGTTCGTTCAGTAAACCAGGATTCATACTACATTGACTCTGACGGGCGATTTTTCATAGTGGCCGACGGAATGGGAGGACACGCCGGAGGTCAAGAAGCCAGCCGGATTGCGACTCAGGCGATTAAATCTTATTTGCTCGAACATTGGGAAGGGGCTGAGGATTCTCCGCTGTTGTTGGAAAAGGCTTTTTTAATTGCTAATCAAGCTATTTTGACGGATCAGCTAGACCACCCCGAGCGTGCTGATATGGGGACTACGGCTGTGGTTCTCATTTTTAGGGATGAGGGCCGACCTTGGTGCGCAAATATCGGGGACTCTCGCTTGTACCGGCTGCACGGGTCTCGCTTGGAACAGATTACTGAAGACCAGACTTGGGTGGCTCAGGCTGTGAAAAGAAAGGCCCTAACTCCCGACCAGGCTCGCAGTCATCCTTGGCGTCACGTTTTGTCCCAGTGTTTGGGCCGCGATGATTTGCGGGAAATAGATATTTTGCCGGTGGACGTGCAGCCAGGGGATCGCTTGCTGCTGTGCAGCGACGGCTTGACTGAGGAACTTTCCGATCCTTTGATTGCTTCGCCTCTGAAGTCGATTCGCGCCTGCGAGGGCGCTGCAAATGCTTTGATTCAAGCAGCTAAGGAGAAAGGGGGACGCGATAATATTACGGTGGTGATTGTGACGATCGACCTCAAATAAATCGGGCAACCCCCCGGACAATCTAAAATCTAAAATCTAAAATTTGGAGAAAGGGGGACGCGATAATATTACGGTGGTGATTGTGACGATCGACCTCAAATAAATCGGGCAACCCCCCGGAC
>NZ_JAUBVJ010000038.1:25169-74345 GCF_036702785.1 Microcoleus sp. AR_TQ3_B6
AATCTAAAATCTAAAATCTAAAATCTAAAATTTAATGACCCGCGTTATCGGTTTGATCAGCGGCACGTCGGTGGATGGCATTGATGCTGCTTTGGTGGATGTGGTCGGTTCCCAAACAGACTTGAAAGTGCAATTGGTAGCCGGCAAGACTTTCCCTTATCCTGCTAATTTGCGATCGCAAATTCTCTCGGTTTGCAGCGGCTCAGCTTTATCAATGGCTGAACTAGCCGAATTAGATGATGCCATCGCCCAAGAATTTGCTACGGCGGCATTGACAATTCAAGCAGAATATGATAGAGCAGAATTGATAGGCTCTCACGGTCAAACCGTCTACCACCGACCAGCAAGGAAAGCCGAGAAAGAGCTCGCCAGTGGGTTCATGGGCTACAGCTTGCAACTCGGGCGGGGCGCGCTAATTGCGCAATTGACAGGCATTACTACAGTGAGTAACTTTCGATCGGCAGACATTGCAGCAGGGGGTCAAGGAGCACCCTTAGTCTCAATAGTTGATGCCTGCCTGCTGGCGGAACCCAACAAAAGCCTCTGCATCCAAAATCTGGGCGGAATTGGCAATGTTACCTATCTTCCAGCCAGGTCCAAGGGGGGAAACAAGGACGAGTCGGAGATCTTGATTCTTGGGGACGGCATCTTGGGCTGGGATACAGGGCCGGCGAATTCACTGTTAGATTTGGCAGTGCAGCACTTCTGTGGCGGCACTAAGACGATCGACGAAGGTGGAGCTTGGGCCGCCTCGGGAACTCCCTGTCAAGCTTTGGTCGAGGAGTGGTTGCAGCAAGAGTTCTTCCGTCAAGCACCGCCGAAATCTACAGGGCGAGAGTTATTTGGTGTAGACTATTTTGACCGGTGTTTGGTCGAGGCCCAAGGTTACAACCTCAGTCCGGCTGACCTACTGGCTACTCTGACAGAACTGACTGTTGCCTCGATCGTTCACAGTTACCAAACTTTCTTACCGGCTATGCCCGATCGAGTTTTACTGTGCGGGGGCGGCAGCCACAATCTCTACTTAAAACGCCGATTGCAATCTCAATTGCATCCAGTGCAAGTGTTGACTACTTCTGAGGCAGGCTTGAGTGTAGATTTTAAAGAGGCGATCGCTTTCGCGGTTTTAGCCGCATGGCGGGTTCGGGGTATTCCCGGCAATCTGCCTCAAGTTACAGGTGCCCGGGCACCGGTACTTTTAGGGGAAATTAACTCGTGTTGGCACAGTTGGGCGTGATAGCATAGAGTCTTAGGGACAACGGCTGTGCGTTGTTGCACCAGCATTGTAGCCAGCAGGAAAAGCATAGGAACAGCACTGTGGCTCACACGTTTTTAATGGAATCGGGCCAATGGACGCTCGAAGGAAGTTGGATTGAGCGCAATGGCGTGCCAATTACGGTGAAAGGCAAAACTTTAGTGAGCTGGAACCGAACAGATTGGTTCAGTATGGTGACGAAGCTCGTGTTTCCTGGAGGCGATCGCGAAGAGATTATTTTGCAGTACCGAGGACACCTCAACAGCGATGAACGGCAGTATACTTTTGTACTCCAACACAGCGAACTCGGTCGGGTCGAGGGCGAAGGTTGGATTGCTCCCCAGTCGATCGTCCAGCGTTACTGGGTACTGGGAGACGAACGCCAACGGCGCACGGGTTTTGATACCCTCCACCGCGTCGATCACAACCGCTACTATCACTCTAGCGGCATCATGTCTGGTCATTACTTGACAAGTACGATGGAGGCTACTTTGGAACGTCAGTCAGAATAGCTTTTTCTAGAGTTACCACCTGCGACTTCTAGGGTTTGATGTGAAAATAGAAGGTCTTGCTAGTCGGAGATCCCGCTCAGATGTCCGACTAGCGCACTCTTGTGAAACCTTATCCGCTGTAACTAAAGACAAATATTTTATTTTGTTAAAAACTTCACACTTACGAGCAAAAATTATTAAACTTTTGAGTCGAACCGCGATCAATTATTTTTGCGATATCCTTCTGTGGCGCTCAATAGATTGCTGCGCTCGACTTCCCAAATTGAGGCTAATCAAGAAAAAAACTCCCAAATTTTCCCGGCGAGACAATGACTCTGTGCAGATGCTTTCTACCTTCTATAGCAACCACACCCGACGCCCGATGACGTTCTTAATTGCACAAACCCTTGATTTTATTGTTTCTGACTTCTCTGGTAGATAACTCAAGCCCTCTTACTTGTGCCTTCGAGTGACGCCCCATCACCCCCAACTCCTTTCCACCTGAGGAAGAGAGTAAGAGACAGAGGTCGCCGACTGCGACTCTTTGCTACTCAACGCCTGGGTTTGGTTCTAGACCCCAATGATGTTTCAGAAAATGGCGGTACATGGTTTCCCGAAGCATCATTTGCTCGTAAAGCTTGACCAAGAACTCCTGAGCTTGTTCGCGGCTCATGTCACTTACCTGTGTTTTGAAGGAACACAGGCTAAATTGCTGCTCCAAAGACAATTCTGCTGGTTGGCTCATGACTTTGACTCCTCTGTAAGTAAAGGTGACTTAAAAGTGAATACCTGGATTAACCAGATTTGTAAGTTGTTTCAGCGATCGACCGTTGGTTTCTGGATGCCCCATGGCCCATCTTGCTTTAGTATATATTACAAAAGGTAACAATCGTTTGACAAAATCACCATCTGTCCCAAGAAATAACTTACTTATGGAGAGAGATGGCGAAATGCCTGCAAAAGTTCCTTCCGCAGGCATATACAACTGTATCTAGTTGTCAAGAGAAAAAAGGCTCAGTACGAACCAAAAGAATTGAAGCCCTTTATACCAAATTGGGCAGAGCTTCTGTCTGCCAGTGTCCGATGGGGAGATCGGGAGAGCGGGAGAGGGGGAAATGAGGAGAGAGGGAGGGGGTCAGATTGGGAGATGGGGAGATGGGGAGAATTTATATTTCTCTGTTCTTCCTTCTTCCTTCTTCCTTCTTCCTTGTTCCTTCTTCCTTCTGACTAATTCGAGGGTCCGCCATCCTAGGGTGCAGTGGCCGCTCCAGGTCGGGAATTGGGAGCAGCGGGTGCAGGCGAAACAGGAGGAATGCCCTGATTTACCCCAACGTTGCTAGGCTGCCGAGGAGCGGGGAGAGGGGATTGAAGCTGATTCGGATTAAACTCCTGCTGCCGAGGAGCCGGGAGAGGAGATGGAAACTGATTGGGATTGAGCTGCTGCTGCCCCGGAGCCAGAGGAGATGGCAGAGGTTGACCGGAATTGCCGATCGCAGGTGCCGCAGGAATGCCAGAATTCGGAAGCGAGGGATTGGGCAATGGGGGAGCAGCCGAACTAGGAAGAGTTGCTAGGGCCACTCGATCGCCCCCTACCTCTCTCAATTTGTCTAAAACCTCGACAACTTTGGCATATCTAGCATTTTGAGGAGCGTACAGCACCATCAACCCCGCAGGGTTTTGGGTTTGGAAACTCTTTAAAACTCGATCGAGCTGCTGGTAGTTCACAGGCAATTGGTCGATATAAGTTTGCCCGAAATCGTCAATGCTGACAATCAGCATCTCTCGCATCTGTGTTTGTCCCGTCTTCGCCTTAGGCAAATCGACATTAATTGCTTGCTGGCGAGTCAGTTGCAGAGCCGCCAGGAGAAAAAACGTCAGAATACAAAAGATCACGTCAATTAAAGGCACCAGTTCAATCCGAGCCTCTTCCGCAGGAGTATCTAGATTAATCTTCATCAGTTCTCAGCAGTTTTAATTATTAGAAGGTGAATCTTCAGCCGGATCTGAACCTTTCAATTTCGGCTCCCGGTTCCGTTCTGCCGCTTCTTGAGAATTGAGAGAACGCCTGTTCAAACCATCGGAACCAAAGGAAGAATTGCTGTATTCAGTACCGGGCGATCGACCCTTAGCATTAGCTGTCGGCCAGTATTGCCTGTAAAGCAATTCGAGTTCATTTCCAGCTTTGCGAAATATTTTTGCCTGGTTGAACAAAAAAGCTTGAAATATCCGATAAAACGCCAAGCTAAAAATTGCTACTACCATCCCTGATGCAGTCGTGATCAGCGCCTCGCTAATCCCCAAAGTTACGCCAGTTGTTGCCGAGGTCCCGATGTCGCCCAGACGGATAGAACTGAGCGAGTTAATCAAGCCCAACACTGTTCCCAGCAAGCCCAGCAAAGGGGCTAGAGCGATCGCAGCTTCTAAGATTTTGTCGCCGCGGCGCATCGAAGCCAACTCTTCATCGGCTGCAGCTTCGAGTGCGAGTCGAAATAAGTCTGGTTCAGGATTGTACAGGCGCAGCGGTGCAGATAGAAATCGCCCGATCGGCTGTCGGTTAGCTTGTCTGGCAATCTCGCTAGCGGCCCCCCAATCGCTGCGAGCCGCCTCGAGAATGCGGTTAACTATTTGCTTTTCTTTGCTCAGGAGGCTTGCCCAAAACCACAAGCGCTCGATAATTGTACTCAAAGATAGAATAGATAACACTAACAGGGGCCACATGGCGGGCCCACCTTTTTGAAACAGTTCTTGAATATTCACAGTATTTTTACTCCTGCATAACCGACTTCGCTGTGCTTCTGTTGTACTTTTTTTAACAAATTTAAGGCCATTTAATTTTAGCTATTAATGTACTGTGTTCCGGGGCCGATCGACCGATCGCCATCGACTAATTCCTCACAACTCGTCTAAATCTTGACACATATCTTGCAGCGACTGGTGTTGAAGGCGGCGGGAAGAGCGGCGATACTTTTTAGTTTGCAGCTTCGGTTCGTATTGCTGCGTACCATCCGACTTGGTTTGCTGTTTCAAACTCGCCTCCGCACTACTAGAGTTTTGCTCTTGTTGCTGGCGGACGATCGCCTCGGAGAGAAAATTCAAGTAATAATCGTAGCGCTCCCAACCGCCCCGCACCACACAGTTAGGCTCGTCTCGGTGCGAACAGTCGCTAAACTGGCAGCTACCCAAAGCCAGCCTCTGGCGTGCTTCTGGGAAATATTGAGCTAACTCGGACGGGTCGCATTCGAGAGCCGGCTGATTAAAGCCCGGAGTATCTGCCAAAAGTCCGCCACCGGGGAGTTCAAATAGTTCTACGTGGCGAGTGGTGTGGCGCCCGCGACCGAGTTTGCCGGAAACAGCGTTCACTCGCAGATTCAGGGCCGGGATCAGTTGGTTGATCAAGCTGGACTTGCCAACCCCTGAAGGACCACAAATTACCGTTATTTTCCCTTGCAAGTGCTGCAGAAGGAGGTTCGGCAACGGGCTATGTACCGACTTTAACGGATGTAACTGATAGACCGAAGTGGGAACCTTTGGGTCATCCTCAGAAGTCACGCTATATGGCTCTATTTTCTCCGTTAAGTCATGGAAAGCTGGTTTTGATGCAGAAACTTCATTTTTACTTTCTTCGCTGGCTTCCTGGACTCCTGCGCCGCTGCGGACGCTAATAAACATTGGTTCGTAGCCCCAGCCTGAAAGCCGATCGCGCCACTGTTCCAACTCTTGGGGCGTGACCAAATCGCATTTGTTGAGGCACAAACTCACCTCTAAACCTGTAGATTCTGCCTTGACTAAAAACCGAGTTAATGATGCGGGGTCTAAGTCGGGTTCGGCGAGGGCAAAAACCAGGAGAATGCGATCGGCATTAGCTACAGGCGGACGGTTGAGTTCTGTTTGGCGCGGGAAGACTTGAGAAATTGCACCCCGGCGGTCAGTCCAGTCGGGTTCGTCTACCACCACGCGATCGCCCACCATCACCTGTTGGCCAATTTTTTTGAGTCGAGTGCGACGAGTGCACAGGAGAGTCGGAGAATCAGCGAGGGGAGCATTTTTCCCGTTAATCGAGACTGGGGGATCTAACCTCACTTGGTAGAAGTTAGCCTGAACAGCAATTACAGTACCGACAATGGAGGGCGAATTCAGGCTCATCCTGCTTCCTGGTGTTCTGGGCGCTGCACTTTCATTGCAAAAAAGCCCGACTCCGGCTCATCCGCGACAAATTGCGTTTCGAGAATCTGGTAGCCTTCCATTTTGAGACTATCGGGTACTTGTTCGATCGGCTCTCCAGGGTCTAGCCACACCTCCAAAACAGCACCCGGTGCCATTTGCTCCAAGCGCAGTTTAGTGCGGACAAAATTGAGAGGACAGGGAGTGCCCCGCAGGTCGATTTGGGCATCTGGGGATTTGGGATTTTCAATTTTAGATGTTGAATTCATAATGCTTTGTGCAATCTCAAATCCTGAAAGCCTGAGTTTTGTGACATCCTCCCACACCCAATCAAAGATTATGGTATGGGCTTCCCAACATCACTGTTGGAAGATTTCCTAGTTCTTCCCTTGCGGGTTTTCGCCTCTGACCTTGACTGACTTTCATCAATCCCCGGCAGACCGACTGCATAGGCATTTTCTATTCCGCAAAGTCCTTGCGTACTAATGAGTTCTAAACCACGCAACCTAATAACTTCGGATGCTGCGTGATCTCTATCGGTTTGATATCCGCACTCACCACATTTATGAACTCGTTCGGAAAGCTCTTTTTTACCCGTATGTGTGTTGCACTTAGGGCAAGTTTGAGACGTTCCATCTGGATTGACGCGACAAAAATAGATTTGATGCTTCTTGGCCACCCACTCCAACAGATTGAGAAATTGACCTTCATCAGCATCCAAGGTATGTTTTCTCAACATCCCCCTAGACATCGCTTTCAAGTTCAAGTCCTCAACAAAGACCATCCCAATACCTTCCTTGGTACACAGATGGTTAGCCAGTTTGAATTGCCAATCCTTCCGAACTAGCGCAATGTGGTTGTGGAATCTGGCAACCTTGATTCGAGCTTTCTCACGGTTCTTAGAACCCTTTTTCGTTCTGGCATACTTACGTTGCAGCAATTCCAGCTTGCGGTACAAGGATGTCAGGAATCGGGGTCTAGCAATAAACTCTTTATCCGAGGTTGTCAAAAACTTAGACAATCCCAAATCGATACCCAGCGCATCTCCATGCGGTTGAGCGTCAGGTATCGACACATCAGACTCAATTGTTACTACAACGAACCACCTATCAGCTTTCCTCAATATCCGTGCTTGCTTAACCACAAACCCCTCTGGGATAGGTCGATGCAAGTTGATAGGCATCTTCCCAAGTTTGGGCAAGCTTATCTGCCATCCCGTAATAGGATTGGTTTTGAATTGAGGAAACAGCATGGACTTGATTTGTCCAAACTTCTTGAAGCGAGGAAAGCCAAACCCCCGCGACTGAAAATAATTCCAAGCATCATGCAATCTACGAATAGTAGTTTGCAGAACTTGAGAAGGGGCTTCGCCCAACAACGGGAACTTTTTCTTCGCTTTGGGAAGTTCATTCTGTTGAGCGTAATAGGTAGGGAATGGCTTGTCGGCTGGAATGATGTATTCTCTCTCCAGCGAACAATAGTCTAAACTACATTTACGCGAATTGACCCAATCTTTGATTTCTCGCAAAGCGTAGTTATAAACCTTGCGTGAAATTTCCAACCAATGAAGCATCGTTTCTTCTTGGCTGGCGTCGGGATAAATTCGGTAGCAGTAGTTCACGATCAGAGTCATGCAATCCAGTTTAACACAGAATTGCCAATCTATAAATCTATACCTGCTACCGATTTTACGCCTGATTGACCGGATAAAATCGGTGTGGGGGCATTCATGTTGTTGCTGAGCTTGTTAAACAAGTTGCCTGGAAACTGGAGAATCTAAAATTTTGTGTTCAATTGGACACAGATTTTTATTCTTTCTCGAAGTTGTGTGTCCAATTGGACACAGATTATTATTCTTTATGCAGAAAATGAGCGCAATTGCGCTCACTTTTTTGAGCGCTACTGAAACCCAATGCCCCGGAACCGTCGCACCTGCCATTTTTGTGGGCACTTGTGCACAATTTTTTGACGGCTGTTGAAACAAATTGCCCCGGAACCGTCCCACCTGCCATTTTTGTGGGCAATTGCGCACAAATTTTTAACGGCTGTTGAAACAAATTGCCGGGGAATCCTCAAACAGGAAAATTTGACACCCATGGGTGTCAAAAATTGCTTATTTCTGAAACAAATTGCCCAGAAATCCTTCCAAACCGCCTTTACCAGTACGATCGCCCTTCAGTTTAGCAAGCTGCATCAGCAACTCCCGTTCCTCAGCAGTCACCTTAGTGGGAATGTCAATAGACACCGTAACCAAATGATCGCCGCGACTGACTGGATTTCCCAACCGAGGCACCCCTTTTTTCTCCAAAGTCAGAACAGTATTCGCCTGAGTTCCGCTAGGAATCAACAATTCCGTCGGCCCGTCTACGGTTTCCACTTCCAACCGGCACCCCAAAATTGCTTGCAAATAACTAATCTTAACTTCCGAGTTAACGTTAGTGCCGTCCCGCTTAAATAGGGGGTCTTCATTCACAGCCAAGAACACGTAAAGATCGCCGGGCGGGCCGCCCAGTTTGCCGGCATCCCCTTCATTGGACACGCGCAAGCGAGTACCGTTGTCAACCCCAGCCGGAATTGTGATTTTCAGCTTTTTCATCACTTCTTTCTGACCCCGGCCGCCGCAAGTTTCGCACTTTTCCTCAATCACTTGCCCGGTGCCGTTGCAACTGGGGCAAACTGAAACTTGAGTAAAGCTGCCAAAAGGAGTGCGGGTAGCGCGTCGGACTTGACCGCTGCCGGTACAAGTCGAGCAGGTTTGGGGTCTGGTTCCCGGTTTGGCGCCGGTCCCCGTGCAAGTTTCGCAGGTTTCTAGGTGCTTGATGCGGAGTTCTTTTTCCCCACCGAACACTGCTTCGCGAAACTCCAGCCGCAAGTCTAGGCGCAAATCGTCTCCGCGCACCGGTCCGCTGCGTCTGCGACCTTGTTGTTGACCGCCCCCCGGGCCCTGAAAACCCTGAAAGAAGCTTTCAAAAATATCGGCAAAGCTGTCCCCGAAGTCTTGGAAGCCCGGAGCCGCACCGCTCACGCCTGCTTCACCGAAACGGTCGTAACGGGCGCGGGTTTCCGGTTCTGAGAGTACCTCGTAGGCGCGGTTAATTTCTTTAAACCGCTCCTCGGCACCATCTGTTTTGTTGACATCTGGATGGTACTTGCGAGCTAGGCGGCGGTAAGCACGCTTAATTTCTTCTTTGTCTGCGCTGCGAGAAACGCCTAATATTTCATAGTAATCACCGGCCATAGAGCTGCTTGCCTGGAGGTAAATAACAAAAAGTGTACGAAAAAGAAACGGGCAACCTTTCCTAAAATTACCGATTAAAAATTAAAAATTCTCATTGTTAATTTTTAACTTTTAATTTTTAGCTTTTCTGTTTTAAAGGAAAGGATTCATATCATCAACTTCTGGTTCCGGAACCTTCGGTTTTTGTTTTGACGGTGGATTTGGCGGTGGATTTGGCGGTGGATTTGGCTGTCGTTTTGACTGTCTATCCGGCTTTGGTTCCGGCTTTGGTTCTGGCTTTGGTTCCGGCTGCGCTTGGGGCGCTACCAGCAGCTCTTCTGTCTGCAAAATGCTGTCCGAGGTAGCTGCCACCTCTTCTAGTTCTGATTCTACTTCTGACATCATCTCGCTTTCAACCGCTGCTTCTGACGGGGCTACCCCGCTGCGGGGCAGGGAATAGACTGCTGTCCCCAGGGAGTAAAGCAGTTGCTTGAAAGATTCGATTGCGGGCGTGAGTTCCTCAACTGTGATCTCGGGGTTAGCCATCGCCTCCCGCAAGGCTGCTGCTGCTGTTTGGGCTTCGGCCTTGAGGTCGTCGCTCAGCAGTTGGGCGTTGGTTTTTAAAGTTACACCACAATTATAGACCAGGGTGTCAGCTTGATTTTTGAGTTCGACGAGTTGAGCGCGCTTCATGTCCTCGTCGGCGTAAAGTTCGGCTTCTTGCCGCATCCGCTCGACTTCGGTTTCGCTCAATCCCCCTGTATTGGAAATTTGGATGCTTTGTTCTTTTCCGGTTCCCTTGTCTTCAGCGGCCACTTTGAGAATCCCGTTGGCATCGATTTCAAAGGTAACTTCGATTTGAGGTACGCCGCGGGGGGCTGGGGGAATGCCTTTGAGCAGGAACTTGCCGAGACTTTTATTGTCTTTAACCAATGCCCGCTCGCCTTGGAGGACGTGAATTTCTACCGAGGTTTGCCCGTCTGCCGCCGTGCTGTACATTTGCGATCGGCTGGTGGGAATAGTTGTATTGCGCTCGATTACTTTGGTGAACACCCCGCCCAAGGTTTCGAGTCCCAGGGAGAGCGGCGTCACGTCCAGCAGCAGCAAATCTTTGACCTCACCGCCCAACACCCCGGCTTGAATTGCCGCGCCTACGGCTACAGCTTCGTCGGGATTGACGGATTTATCGGGAGAAACGCCCCCAAAATACTTGCTAATTGCCTGTTGAACTGCCGGAATCCGGGTTGAGCCTCCCACTAAAATAATTCTGTCTATATCTTTCGGGGTCAAACTTGCGTCTTTGAGCGCTTGAGTCACCGGATCGATCGTCGCCTGCACCAAATGACCCACCAGTGATTCAAACTTAGCTTTGGTGAGTTCCGTTTCCAGATGCTTGGGCCCTTTTTCGTCAGTGTAGATGAAGGGCAAATTGATTGAGGTGGACTCCCGGTTCGAGAGTTCGATTTTCGCCTTTTCCGCTGCTTCTCGGAGGCGCTGCAAGGCCATTTTGTCTTGTGAGAGGTCAGCGCCTTCTTGAGTCAGGAAAGCTTCTACCAGCCACTGGACTATACAGTCGTCAAAGTCATCTCCTCCGAGATGGTTGTTACCGGCGGTAGCGTTGACTTCAAAAATTCCGTCTCCCAGTTGCAGGATCGAAACGTCGAAAGTACCGCCGCCGAGGTCAAAAACCAAGATTTTCTGTTCTATATTTTGCTTGTCCAGCCCGTAGGACAGGGCTGCAGCCGTCGGTTCGTTGACGATGCGCAGGACTTCTAGGCCGGCGATCGTACCGGCGTCTTTAGTAGCTTGCCGCTGGGCATCTGTGAAGTAGGCTGGCACTGTAATCACGGCTTGCGTAACAGTTTGTCCCAAATAAGCTTCAGCATCTTGCTTGAGCTTTTGGAGTACCATTGCCGAGATTTCCTGGGGAGTGTGAACCTTGTTCCTAATTTGGACGTTAACGGTGTCGTCTTTGCCTTTTATGCAGGTATAGGGAGTCCGGGACCGTTCTTCTTCCGTGTCGTCCCACCGCCGTCCGATAAATCGTTTGATGCTGTAGACAGTATTTACAGCATTAGTTACAGCTTGCCGCTTGGCCAATTGACCTACTAAGCGATCGCCCCCCTTGCCAAATCCTACTATACTCGGAGTTGTGCGGCCGCCCTCGGAATTGGCGATCACGACGGGTTTACCGCCCTCTAACACAGCTACGCAACTGTTAGTCGTGCCTAAGTCAATTCCAATAATTTTTCCCATAGCGCCTCATAAAACTTTGTGGGATGTTTGTAAACCTCCAACTACAGGTTGGGGGAGGAAAAACGACTCAGCTTGTTCAAACAAGCATCACCAGACCAGATTTGTAGGAAATAAACTTGATCTCAATCAGGCAATATCAAAGACGGGTAAAAACATTTTTCATAATTTTTTGCAAAAGCGCTGACCTGCTTTTAGTCATCAATTAAGAAGTTGGTGAGTTTTCCGCCTTATGGCCCCCGAATAGAATTCGGGGGTCAGTGACTTTGAGGAATGCAGTAGTTTGTATCCCGATTAACTTTCCGAACTATCGGGATTTTCATCTGAGGCTACCACAGATAGCCCAGCCGCTGCAACTTTCACTTTGGCGTGCCGCAACACGCGATCGCCCAGAATGTAGCCGCGTTCTAGTTCTTGGATAATTGTTCCTTCCTCGTGTTCGTCAGTTGGCTCGCTTAGCAGAGCTTCGTGGAGGTTGGGGTCAAACTGTTCGCCTTCGGGGCGCATCGGAGAAACCCCGATTTGCTTGAGGCTGTCTACCATTTGCTTGTAAACGCTTTGGTAGCTTTTGTGAATGTTCATTTCGCCATCGGTTTGCGGCTTGATGTGCGATCGAGCGCGCTCGAAATTGTCAATTACCGGCAACAGGGGTTTGATTGTCAGACACCTTGCCTGTAAATCTAGCTCTTCTTTTTCCTTTTGGGTGCGCCTGCGGAAGTTCTCAAAATCGGCAGCTAGGCGGAGATTTTGATTTTTCAGCTCTTCTAGTTGAGCCGATGCCGCTTGCAACTGAGTTTTTAAAGCCTCTTTTTCATCGTTTGCCTGGGCCAGTTCCCTCTTCCAAGACTCCGCCGCCTCTGCTGTCGGACTGTTGGTTGAACTGCCGGTGACTGCAGGCCCGGATGCGTTTGCTGGCGAGCGATCGTCCTGAGCACTTTGATAAGCTCGAGCCAGTTCGAGCTCCCAATCTGCCGCTCCGTTCGAGTTTTCTGGTGCCGGCGGATTTTCGCTTGCCGGCGAACCCTCTGGGGTTTCCCCAGTTGAGTTAGGATCTTGATCTTGCTGTTTTTCGTCGTCAATCATCAGAACTATGGGTTTGAAACCCCGTCCTCTTAGGACGGCTTTACGTTGAATTGAATCCCCTCGCCGGGTGGAGGGGTATGGTTGCCCCAGAGGTGAGGTATGGTTGCCTCAATCTCTTTTCGGAGTAAAGTTAGCTTTGTGCCTTTGTTTAGTGAGCGCGGCTCCTGTTGAAAGCACTGTTGAGCGTGACATACCGAACTGTTTAACTCACGGGCGACAGAGCTCATGACTAGCTACGCCTTGGCGCGGGTGTCGTGACTCAAAAAACCGAGTCAGTTAAGACGCTCAGCCGCCGGGGAACGGCTTGTTAGATTTTTCCTTCAAGCCTCATGCCTTTAGGCTGAGGTTCCTGACAAAAGCTGCGCGACAGAACCCTATCAATTCTAGCAGATACATTTAACCCGGTAAATCTAGATCGCTCGAATTTAGTGTCTATGGCACAATGTGAAAACAGTAAATCTCGCGTGATGTGGAGGCATTTCTCAAAGCTTTCAATAAAATATTCAAAGGGCAGTTTAGATATTTATCTATAGTATGACTGCTGTCGGCGACCACCCAAGGTTTGTGGCTTCCTAATTTTCGATTAACGCGATCGCATTTATAACAATTTTTATAAGTATATTCTGCTGTTACGTCTACTAAAACCTTTCCCCATTAGGAGGCTTGATGCTTCAACGTTTGCTTAAAACGATAGTGACTTAAAGTTATCATCGGTCTGGCTGTTTTAGTCGCAAGCTGACCCTGGCATTTTTGACAATTTGCTGCGTTTCTCAACTCGGGAGAAACAGGAATTTGTATAGAGTGACTAAGTAGTTAGTTGTGTGCTTGTTTGACATCCTCACGCCCGCTGATGCCACGGTGATTCCCAGAATTACTTCTTGGGTTTCCTCTTGCCACGACTCGGCTTGCATTGAGGAGTTGCCTCACCAATGCTCTTGTCGATGTCTCGCAAAGGCGTTAGTTCCCGCGTGCCCCACGGTACGTAGTGCTAATTCCAGTATGTTGATTGCCGCGTTCCAGTCTCGGTCTAATACAAACCCACAATGATGACATTTAGGAGTTCTCGCACTCAACGACTTTTTGACTTTTGCCCCACAGTTGGAACAATCTTGACGCTCTGTAGTGTGGTGGAACGGCAACCGTTACCGCGCCGAACACCTTAACAAAATATTCCAGCCATTGGCCCAAAGTAGACCATGCAGCATCGGAAATAGACTTGGAAAGTTTCTGTTTCTGACCGTGTTCGGCACCTGCAAGTCCTCCTAGGCGACCAAGTCGTTAGACTGGATGACGCACAAGGTCTTCTTCACGGCAAAGTCTTGACGCTGCCGAATTACCTTGAGGTGTTTTCGACTCAAGCGATTGCTCGCCGCTTCTCTGTTTTTAGAGCCTTTCTGAGTTTTAGAAAGTCTACGATTAAGGCTTTTAAGCGCTTTCTCGGACTTCCTCAAATGACGGGGATTTTCAACGGTTTGCCCATCCGAAAAAGTTCCCCTGGAAGGGGGAGGCTTTAGACCCATTAATTTTGGTACAAGCTATCATCACACAACATAGCTCATCTTTAACCTAGTAAAGCTAACCGCGCCACCACGGGCGCTGTATTTTGAGCAAACAATTTGGGAAAATAGAATGAGCGTGGTACGGCGACACACCCCGCCCCGCTTTTCTCTCGCGGTACGGGCAATCCCCAAGTGATGTGTCCTGACGCTATAACGAGAGTATCCCGCAAGTTAATCAGGTAAGTAAGCAACGCCAGCACTTAAGGAACAAGATCTGATTGCCAGCACCGGCAAATCCCTCGAAGGTCTCGTCAATTTGTGGACGAACTTTAGAGGGGACTGCGAGCTTACACTTAACAGATAGGGATTGAGCAGGAACATGATAGCTGATCCACAAGCAAAGAATACGGGGGTTAAAAGCCCGCGTTGGTTTTCCTCTCAGCACTCGAAAGTGACTGAGTTTCCCACAAGCATGAGTCTTTTTTATGACTAACACATCCCAGGGGCTTCGCTCCACATCGATAGTTGCTCTGAGCAATTTTACTCCGGCTCTCAACAAGATGATTCAGGCGGGTTACGTCAACGGCGACCAACTGAAGCAAGCTCAAATTGAAAGCCAGAAGTCGGGCAAGCGGTTGACGGAGGTATTAGAGGCACTTACCGGGCAGCCGTTGCCCCCAGAATTGCTGCGGCTTTACAAGAAGCAGCAGATGTTTGAACGCAAGATAGTCTACGGGGTTGAAGCATTTGACCCGGAGATGAGCGAAATGTCTAACGAGCAACTCGGAGTTATGCTCGATGGGTTGAAGATTTCGATCGACATTTGTAACCAAGGTCGGTTTTTACCTGTAGCGAAGACTGAAACTCAGCCTCCGGCGGTTTTAGTGGCAATGGTAGATCCCGACAACCTCAACGCCATAGAAGATTTGCGGCGGATTTTACAGCCTCACGGCTTGGCTTTACAGCGACGGGTGATTACGCCAGACGACTATCAGGACATAACTGCGGCTTATCAAGACGAGCAAGTTAAGATAGCAGCCAAAATAGCAGCAGCCGAAAAGCAGAAAAAGCTAGAGCTAGGGGAGGGAGATTTTGAAATCTCGCTAGAAGAGGAGACGGTCGAGCAAGAAGACCTAGCTAACACCTTGGACGATGCTGAGGCGGCTCCGGTAATTAAGGCCGTCAACGTCATTTTGGCTAAAGCTTTGTCGGAAAAGGTGTCTGACATCCACGTAGAACCTCAAGAAGAGTTTATGCGGATACGGATGCGGAAAGACGGGGTGCTGCAAGAGTATTTCCGGTTTCCCAAACAGGTAGTCCAATCGATTACGGCTCGTTTTAAGATTATTGCCAACCTGGATATTGCCGAACGCCGACAAGCTCAAGACGGCCGCATCCGCCGGGTGTTTGAGGGACGCACGGTGGATTTCCGGGTGAATAGCTTGCCTTCCCGGTACGGCGAAAAAATCGTGCTGCGGATTTTGGACAGTTCCAGCACTCAGTTGGGTTTGGGTTTGTTAATCTCCGATGAAGAAACTCTGGCTTTAGTGCGAGAGACTGCTAGCCGTCCGTTCGGACTGATTTTGGTGACGGGGCCGACGGGTTCGGGCAAGTCAACTACTCTGTACTCGATTCTGGCGGAACGCAACGATCCGGGGGTTAATATCAGTACGGCGGAAGACCCGATCGAATATGCTTTACCAGGAATTACCCAATGTCAAGTAATTCGGGAAAAAGACTTGACTTTTTCCAACATTCTGAGGGCCTTTTTGCGGCAAGACCCTGACGTGATGCTGGTGGGGGAAACGCGGGACAAGGAAACGGCAAAAACAGCTCTGGAAGCTGCTTTGACGGGACACTTGGTGCTGACGACGCTGCACACGAACGACGCGGCTGGGGCGGTCGCGCGTTTGGCCGAAATGGGCGTAGAACCGTTCATGGTTTCGGCCGCTCTGTTGGGGGTGTTGGCTCAGCGTCTGATGCGGCGCGTTTGCGACCAATGCTACATTCCTTACCAGCCTACTAATGAAGAACTCGGCAAGTACGGTCTGTCGGCTTCTCAAGAAATTGATCTGACTGTTTACAAAGCCAACACCATACCGGTGGAGGAAAGGAAGGAACTGGCAGAACGCGAGCAACTTTGTCGCAAGTGCAGCGGCCTAGGCTACAAAGGACGGGTAGGGGTTTACGAGTTCCTGAAAAATACGGAGCGGCTTCAAACTCTGATCACTCAAGGAGCTCCCACAGAGCAAATTAAGGAAGCGGCAGTAGAAGAAGGGATGAAAACGTTGTTGGCTTACAGCTTGCAGTTGGTGCGGGAAGGCGCGACTACCTTTGAAGAAGTCGAGCGGGTGACGTTTACTGACTCGGGGCTGGAGGCGGAAATGAAAGCCAAACGCAAGCAGGGACTTACCTGCAAAACTTGTCGGGCGGAATTGAAGCCGGAGATGCTGGATTGTCCGTACTGCTTGACGCCACGCTTTTTGGATTGATTCAGCAGTTAACTGTTGACTATTAACTGTTGGCTGTTAACTGAGCTAGATTGGTCAATAACTATCCATTCGATCGAGGAAAGGTATCTATGGGTCTGATGATTGAAGACGTACTGGAGTCCCTGGTAGAGCAAGGGGGTTCGGACATACACATCCAAGCGGGCGCGCCTATATTCTTCCGAGTCAGCGGTAAACTAACTCCTCAGACGCAATACGGCGACATTCTGGCTGCTGAGGAAGTGCAGATCCTAATTTTCCAAATGCTCAACAATATGCAGCGCAAGCAGTTGGAAATGGAGTGGGAACTCGACTGCGCTTACGGCGTTCGGGGATTGGCTCGGTTCCGCGTCAATGTCTACCGGGAGCGGGGTGCTTGGGCTGCTTGTATGCGGGCTCTGGCTTCTAAGATTCCTAATGCAGATGCTTTAGGCGTGCCGCAAATTTTGCGGGATCTCACGGAAAGACCCAGGGGTATGCTGTTGGTGACGGGGCAAACAGGTTCCGGGAAAACTACTACGATGGCGGCTTTGTTGGATCTGATCAACCGGACGCGGGCGGAACACATTCTCACAGTTGAAGATCCGATCGAATACGTGTTTCCTAATATCAAGAGTTTGTTTCACCAGCGCCAAAAGGGCGAAGATACTAAGAGCTTTGCTAATGCGCTGAAAGCTGCTTTGCGCGAAGATCCTGATGTAATTCTGGTGGGGGAAATGCGGGACTTGGAAACCATCGGTCTGGCAATTTCCGCAGCAGAAACCGGTCACATGGTGATGGGAACGCTGCACACTAATTCGGCGGCTGCAACGATAGATCGGATTTTGGACGTGTTCCCGCCCATTCAACAACCCCAGGTTCGCGCCCAGGTGTCTAACTCTTTGGTGGGAATTTGCAGCCAAAATTTGGTAATAAAAGTTGGGGGCGGCCGCTGCTGCGCTATGGAAATCATGGTGAATACTCCAGCTATGGCGAACTTGATCCGGGAGGGCAAAACTCCAATGATTTACTCCCAAATCCAAATGGGCGCGAAATTGGGTATGAGGACTATGGAAATGGCCCTAGCTGAACTTTACAAGAGCGGTAAAGTCACTTGGGAATCGGCAATGGCTAAGGCTTCTAAGGCTGACGAACTCGAACGCTTGATCGGCCCGGCACCTGTTGGCGCCAAGGTAGGATCTCATTAATTCAGTCAGCAGTCATTAGTCAGGAGTCCGCAGAAAGAACTGATGACTGGTGACTGATGACTGATGAGTTATAACTTTTAATAAATTTTCAGAGGTGAGCTGTGGCTACCAACGTTATCCGCGAAAAACCGAAAGGTGGCTTTGATTTCAGTAAGATTCAGGAGCAAATCGAGTATAACCTTACCAGTCTTACTATTAAGGATCTGGCTATTTTTGCTCGTCAGTTTGCGGCTATGTTTAATGCAGGGGTGGCGATCGTTAGATGCCTTTCCGTGCTGCACGAACAGTGTTCTAATGCTAAGCTGAAGCGAGCGCTCAGAAGCATGAATGCTGACGTGCAGGAGGGGATAAACTTGGCAGAGGCGATGGCTAAGTTTCCTGATGTTTTTGACCAACTGTTTATCAGTATGGTTGCGGCGGGAGAAGTCGGGGGGGTGCTAGATGAAACCCTAGACCGTCTGGCGGTGATGATGGAAAAAAATCACAAGACGGAATCTGAAATTAATTCGGCGATGTCTTATCCGAAGACTGTGTTGGGCATTGCAATCGTGATTTTTTTCGCAATGACCATATTCTTGCTGCCAACTTTCGCCAAAATCTTTAAGGATATTGGTGCAGATTTACCGGCTTTTACGGTGATGATGTTGGCAATTAGTGCATTTTGTACGGCTTGGCCTCCTATCCAACAGGTAACAGTTATTGGGGTAATTATAGCGCTCAAAATTTCCTTCGATATGTACTACAAAACTCCAGTAGGTCGCCTACAAATTGATCGGATTGCCATGAAGTTGCCGGTTTTTGGAGATTTGATCGAAAAATCTGCTGTGGCTAGGTTTTGCGTGATATTTGGGTCGCTGACGCGATCGGGCGTGCCGATTCTCAATTCTTTGGAAATTGTGCGAGATGTGGCTGGGAATCAGGCGATATCTAATGCGATCGAATATGCCCGGCAGGAAATTCAAAGCGGCGGCATGATCAGTATTGCTTTGCAAGAACAAGCTGTTTTTCCGTCTTTGGCCATTCAAATGATGGCAATTGGCGAGGAGACAGGGGAACTTGACAAGATGCTGATGAAAGTTGGCGCTTTCTACGAAACGGAAGTGGAAGAAGCTGTAAAAGGACTTACCAGTATGCTAGAACCTCTGATGATTGTTGTCGTCGGTGGGATCGTAGGTTCGATTTTGCTGTCCATGTATCTGCCGATGTTCGCAGTGTTCCAGAAGCTGTAAAAAAAGGCTAATTAGTTATTAGTTATTAGTTAGTATCAATTAACGCATAACCAATGACTATTTCAATGGTTCCCAGGCTCTGCCTGGGAAGACCTTTGGAGAAAGCACAACCTCGATTAAAAAGACAAAACAATTTGAAGGTAGAGCCTCCAAATCTTCATTATCAAGGTCTTGCTGGTAACGAGAAGCGATCGCTCAGGAATTAGCAGCAATTAGTAATTACTTATTCTTTGGTTGGAAAATGTCTGTTAAACAATCACATTACGAGGCCTTACTAGCAGAGTACAGCGAATCTTCTGCCGCGATCGCCCTGCTAAAAAAATATCGGGTTTACATGGAAATGATTCCCAGTATCCGCCGCGCCCTTGAGAGTTTAATCACAATTCCTTTGCCAATTGCGCGCTTGCGGGACGGGGTTTCTTATGCGGGAAGCGGCGGCACTAGCATATCGCCCGGACAGGCAGTTTGTTTGCCGTGCGATTTGGCGATTTTGATGTGCGATCCTGAATGGAAAGTTAAAATAGGAGTGGAAATTTTGATTTTCATTCATCGTCCGGGCGAAGAGTTTTCAGAGTTGCTCGGCCGCTGGCGGCAGTCTCAGGTTTGGCTGGATAAAGGTTACGAATGGGTGATGCCGCACCGCTACAGACATATTTATAGCGATGAAGCTGAGGCTGTTCATCCGCTATTTGTTTTGTTTGATGAAACGCCGGAACTGATTCAACGGGGTTTGATGGCCGCTGGTTTGCCGTTTGTGTTGGAAAGTTTCGACTCTGGGATTGAGGAAGTAGAGGAGGAAGAGTTTCTGGGTAGCGGGGAACTCGGAAGTATTGGTGAAGAGAGTTTTGATTTGTAGCCTTCGCAATGAGCAGTTTTTGGCAGCCCGCTAGAAAGTCAGTGTAATAGCTCTGACTTTCAATATTTTAAGGCATCAGGAATTACAGTGATATCCTATTTAACTTGACTTACTAATTCCGAATTACTCTCTCTCTCTAAATCTAGAGATAATCTCAGGTTCGGCGCAATCAGCTTGTCTTCTTTTTTATCAAGTATTCTCCACTCTTCTTCACTGAGATTGGAATCATTCAGTCTCTCTCTCACGTGTCGCAATTATTCTTTTACACTCTCATGCAATTCCTGTCTTTCCTTTTTATTCATTGGTCATACCTTTTAAGAATTTGGTTAGTCTATTCTAGTATTAGTAAATAAATTTGGGTATTAACCGCAGGTGTGGCTCGCCGAACCTGTACTAATAAATCCTAATTTATGAAGACCGGGAAACGATCGATTTAGCAGTTAAAAACGTTTTTGAATGGTTTGAGCGCCCTACTTGATGAAGTTGAGAGTCCTCAATTTATTCGCTGCCAAATGACCAAGAATTTCAAAGGTGGTACCCGCCACGTGATTTATCCGTGGAATCAATCCCAAATCGATTTTCGAAAATCCTCAAGAAAGAGCATTTATCTCGCGCAAGTCAATCTAAAATCTCAAATCTCAAATCTAAAATCGATTGACTGTTGCCTATTAAGGTGCATTTTCGCATCGATATTTTAGATCGAACAAGTCACAAGCCCCCTCAAGCCACGCCACTTGCTAGACTCGATTTGAGATTTGCAATCGCGGCTTTGGGGCTTGTGACTCTATTGCTTAATTGTTAGAAACTATAATAAAATTGCAAACAATAGCTCCGATCGCCCTAAAATTATGTCGGAAACATTAATTGACATAGGTCTGCCCCCCGCATTTCCCGACCATACACAACTTCCAGAGTCTGACGGTACTTTCGTGAAAAATTTTCAGGAGCATCCTCAAAGTATAATTCTGACGGATTCTATCGGGCCTGTTTTGGAGCGCCGACATCCCGACGGACGCTACTGCATAGGACAAGATTGCGGTATTTATTGGCGAGAAACCGAGCCACCGGAACAAGGGGCAGAAGCTCCAGATTGGTTCTACGTGCCGAATGTTTCACCGCGCCCGGAACAGGGAAAATATCGCCGTTCTTACGTGCTGTGGCGAGAACATCTGGCACCTTTAATTGCCTTGGAATTTGCCAGCGGAAACGGCAGCGAAGAACGGGATGCAACTCCTCTGTTGATAACTGATGAAGGAGAGGTGCAAAAACCGGGTAAATTTTGGGTTTACGAGCAAATTATTCGCATTCCTTACTACGGCATTTATGAAATTAGCAACGATAAGTTAGAAGTCTATCATTTGAGAGACTTGTCTTATCAAAAACTCGTACCAAATCAACGGGGTCACTATCCTATTGAACCGTTAGAAATTGAGTTGGGACTGTGGCAGGGAAGTTATCAAAATCAAACGCAAATTTGGTTGCGGTGGTGGGATAGTCAGGGGAATTTGTTATTAATTGGTGACGAAAGAGCTGAACTTGAAAAACTGAGAACTGAACAGGAATATCAACGTGCTGAACAGGAGCATCAACGTGCTGAACAAGAACGTCAGCGTGCTGAACGGGCGGAACAAAAAGCGGCGCGACTTGCAGAGCGGCTGCTGGCTATGGGTATCGATCCTGATGCAGATGAGATTGGTTGAATCGGCAGAAGGAAGAAGGCAAAAAAACCCCATCAACCTATTCCAGCAACAGCACGATTTCATCACACCAGGCTAGCCAGCCTGTTTCGTAGTGAATTCCGCGCAGCAACGTCATGTACTGAAACTTTAGGGTTTTTGACAATGCTTGCGGATTTTGGCAATTCTGGCTCTTAATTTCTTGATAAATCGCTAATCGCTGCTGATGTTGCCGGCGATGCGCTTCCAGCTTGGCCAGCATCGTCTGGCTAGGCATCAGATGCCCCGCATAGAGTTTCACAAGCAAATCATCCTTGATCGGTGCCATCTCTTCCGGCTCCGCTATCCACTGGCACAACTGCTGTTTACCCATTGCCGTCAACGTATAGATACGTTTGTCCGGTCGATTTTCCTGCTGGACGGATTCCGCTTGCAGCCACTGTTTTTCTTCCAAGCGGTTCAATTCTCGATAAATCTGTTGGAATGTGGCATTCCAGAAAAAACCAACCGACCCTTCCACGGAGGGGTTGAACCGCTTGGCAAGGTCATAGCCGCTGCTGGGGGCGCTGACTAAGACCGACAAAATGGCATAGGTAAGAGACATGGGCTATGGGTTGACATATTCACTAAATTGAATATATATTAGAGTGCATATTCAATTTAGTGAATATTATGTTTTTTGAACAAACGGCTCGCGGATAACAATACTGCAAAGGAGTCTGAAGATGGCAAGTGCAAAGAGCTATTCTATTTACCAAATCGATTTGCCGGAACAACCAGAGGCGGTTGTGTTTGTCAACGGTATTTTGGCACGCGATCGCGCGGGGTTTTTCTGGATGTGGAAAAATCTATTCTGGATCCGGAGTGCCACTGCCAAAGCTGAAGGCTGCGTGCAAGTGAAAACTGGAATTTGCGGACCCAACGAAGTGGTCGCGGTCAGTTACTGGCGCTTTGAACATGACCTGAAACAGTTCTTTCGAGGTGAGGCCCATCGGCAAATGATGCAGTTTGTGATGCAAAATCCCAACAGCCTTTGTTTGTATAACGAGACCTATCGACCGCAGTACAGCGGTAAATACAGCCATGAACCGCAAGGGATGGCAACGCTTTACCCGAGTTTGGCAAAATAAAAGAACTTTCAAGCGAGAAAAAAGCTCCGCGTCCGATCGAGCTACGAACGAATTCATCCGTGCGATCGCCTCTAACATCTAAAATCTAAAATTTATTTCTCGGGTAGGGACACAGCATTGCTGTGTGGTAATTTCCTTGTCGGCAATTGAGAATTGCTCTACCGCTGTTAGCGCACAAATAAAGGCATGATTTCGGTGGAGGTGAATAAGCCGTGAATGCCTTTTTTGTGCAGCATTACTCCTGCTTTGAGATAGCCGAATGCCGGGCCGCAAACGTTGGCTGCCATGCTGGTTTCGTCGCCTAAAGTAAAGGTGTGAGTAGAGATTTTGCCCTCGAAGGTGCGGCCAGTAATTTGGGCGTTGGTACTGAGGGGTTTTTTGGGATTTCGGGTATCGACGATGCCGCCGACTGTGACTCGATCGCGCGCGCAAATTCCCGCCAACTCCAACATGATATCCTCGGCGTGTTCCATATTTTCGAGCTTCAATAAACCGCCAGTGCTATCTAACAGCGCTTCCACTTCTGCATCGGTCAATCGATTTTAGATTTTAGATTTTAGATTTTAGATTGACCCCACGGATCAATGCGGGGGCTTGAGGATTTTAAATTTTCGAAAAGGGATTGATTCCACGGATAAATCCGGGGGCTTGTACCATTAAGAAATTCTTGGTCATTGCTTGGGCTTTCGGTACGTCATAACCGGGCAAATGAGCGATATCTTCGCGAATCGTGGCTCGATAAGCTTCCCCATTGGCAATTCCGACTCCAAAGGTGATTTTGACGCTGTGAATTTCTGCGTAACTTTGAGCTGCTAATGCGGCTGCTGTTAGCAATCCCGGCGTTGCACCGCAGCCTGTCATGTAGGTAATTCCTGCTGCTTGGAGTTCGGATTTCAGGGCGAGCAGTTGCTCAACTGCGCTGGTGCGTTTGATAGCATCTACTAATACTCCTTGCCACCCGGATTCGATAAATTGTCTGGCTACAGATGCCATGAAATTGTTGGGAAGATTGGGCACGGCTAGGAAATAGCCGTCTACTTTTGTGGCGGTTTGGATGAGTTCTTGAATGCTGCGATCGCTCAAAATTCCCCCTGGTTCTAAATAACCTAAAGAAGCTTGAGATTTGTAAATGACCTCGCATTTCTGAGAGTTCAATCCTTCTGCCGCATAAGCATAACTTTTTGGTGTGCTGCTGCTACCCAGAGCATTTCGCCTTTGGGAGCGAGTACCCTCGCGGCTGCTTGGCAGAGTCCGCCGTAGCCGAGCACGCCTACTCGAATTGGTTGGTTAATTAAATTTGTAACTTGCTGTGTATTCACGGGACTTTCTCGGTATCGGACAATGTTTTATTATCGGTCAATTGAGGAGAAGTGAGAATTATATTTAGATTGTGTTTTGTTTTAATATAGAATTAATTAAATTAACCGCAGAGAGCGCAGAGAGCGCAGAGGGGAGAGCTGGGGAGAGTTACCAATTTATTAGATGAGTGCAGTTTGCTAGTCAAGGGGAGATATTGAGATGAAATTGTTAAAATTATGGCGTTTGGTTTTATTGGGTATGGTTTTTGGGGTGGCTGTAATTTTATCAAATTGCGGCACTCCTTCAAATACTGCTAGCAATAATTCTCCCAGTCCGATCGCTCCTGCTGCAATTCCTCCAGGGGCTTTGGTTTACGGTGCGGGGGGTCAGCCGGTAAATCTGGAACCGGGAAATATTACTGATGGCAATTCGGTGATTGCGATCGACCAAATTTACAATCGCTTGACTGATTTCAAACCGGGAACTGTGGAACTTGAGCCGAGTCTCGCTACTGAATGGTCAAGTTCTACAGATGCCAAAACTTGGACTTTTAAGTTGCGTTCGGGGGTAAAGTTTCACGATGGTACGGATTTTGACGCGGAAGCTGTTAAGTTTAATGTCGAGCGCTGGTGGGATGCGAAAAATCCTAACGGTTATCGAGAATCTGGCAAAACTTATCAAATTTGGAAGGATCTTTTTGGTGGCTTTAAGGGAGATAAAAATTCCCTGGTAAAAGATGTGGCAGTTGTTGATAAGTCTACGATTAAGTTTGTTTTAAATCAACCTTTTGCTGGTTTTCCCTCGGCGATTGGGTCTGGTTATTTCGGGATGGCGAGTCCGGCGGCGGTGAAAAAAGCTGGTGCTAAATACGGCACTCCGGGGTCCCTGGCGGTGGGTACGGGACCTTTTGTGTTTCAGGAATGGCGATCGGGCGATCGCATTGTTTTGGAGAAAAATCCCAATTATTGGAAATCTGGCGCGCCAAAAGTCAATCAATTGGTAATTCGTTTTGTTGACGATCCGGCGGCGAGATTGGCTCAGTTGCGAGCAGGACAACTTGATTTTACTGTGGATTTAACGCCGGATCAACTGCCAGAAGTTCAGGGAGATCCTAATTTAGACGCTGTTGTGCGACCTTCTTTTAATGTCGGTTATTTAGCTTTAAATCCGAGTTACGAACCTTTGTCAAAACCGGAAGTCAGGCGGGCGATCGCCCAAACAATTAACAAGCCAGCCATAGTCAAAGCTTTCTGGGGAGAACTCGGAAAACACGATCCGCAATTTATCCCGCCTGCGCTGAATTGGGCGGCGTCCGATCGAGTTAAAGATTATGAATTTAACCCGCAGCAAGCTAAAGCAATGCTGGCGAAAGCTGGTTATCCGAACGGTTTTGATTTGGATTTGTGGTATATGCCCGTCAGCCGTCCCTATTTTCCCACGCCGAAGCCGATCGCTGAGGCTTTGGCGGCGGATTTGAGCGCGATCGGGATTCGGGTAAAATTGCTGACAAAGGATTGGTCTGCTTATTTGGCCGATCGGCTCAAACCTCCCGGATTTCAAGCTTTTATGATGGGTTGGACGGGAGATTATGGCGATCCAGACAATTTTTATTATCCTCACTTCGGGCCGGGTTCGACGGCGGATTTGGGAAATTGGAAAAATCCGAAAGTTTTGGAACTTTTGGATCGGGGGAGGGCGAGTGGGGATAAAGCAGCTAGGAGGAAAATTTATGCGGAAGTTAGCGAGATTTTGCACGGGGAAGCTGTGCGTTTGCCGATCGTACATTCGCAGCCGCTTTTAGGGAAACGCAAGAATATTCAAGGTTGGATCCCGAGTCCTTTGGGGTCTGAGTCTTTTGAGGAAGTGAGCAAAAATTGAGAGTTTAGATCGAGACACCTCTCCTGGGTTATCTTACTTTACATGAATTTACGTTAACAAACAGTATGGAGAGCAATCAGCAACCTGCAAATCATCAGCCACAAATTATTTTGATTACCGGGAATATGGCTGCCGGAAAATCAAGTGTGGCCCAATCACTTGCCGAACGGTTGCCCAAAAGTGTCCACCTTCGCGGCGATATCTTTCGTCGCATGATTGTGAACGGACAGGCCCAAATGGCGTTAAATTTGTCAGCAGAGGCATATCAGCAGCTTCAACTGCGGTATCACCTAGCAGCAATGGCAGCGCGACACTATCTCCAGGCTGGTTTTACGGTCGTTTATCAAGATATAATCATTGGTCCGGCACTGGCTGAGGTAGTTGCTACTTTCCACGATTTGCCGTTGTCCGCGATCGTTCTGTGTCCGAAGGCAGAAGTTGTAGCGGCACGGGATGCAGCAAGAACGAAAACCGGATATGCCAACGAAACAATGGTTTATGCCTTCGATCGCATTCTCCGTAGCGAAACTCCTCGCCTTGGCTACTGGCTGGATTCAACCCATCTAACGGTAGAAGAAACGGTCGATCGGATTTTGGCAAATTTGCAAGGTGAATGAGATCGACTGATGTTTCAATATATTGCTAAACGTTTGCTGGGACTATTGCCAGTCCTTTTCGGAATCACTCTGCTAGTATTTACTTTTTTGCATTTGATACCGGGAGACCCAGCTACAGTGCTTTTGGGAGAACGGGGAACTCCCGAACAGGTGGAAGTTTTGAGAGCAAGGTTGGGTCTGAATCAGCCTTTACCTTTGCAATATTTAGCTTTTTTATGGAGTTTGCTGCGCTTGGATTTGGGAAATAGCATTATTAGCGGTATTCCGATAATTGATGAAATTAGAAGTCGCTGGCCTGCTACTTTTGAGCTGTCTGTGGTGGCGATGTTGGTGGCACTTTTTATCGGAATTCCGGCGGGTATTTTGGCTGCTGTGCGGAAAAATAGCTGGCTGGACAATCTCGCGATGAGCGGTTCGTTAATTGGCGTATCTTTGCCCGTGTATTGGTTGGGATTGATGTTGATTTATTTGTTTGCTGTTTATCTGAAATGGCTGCCTCCTAGCGGGCGGATCAGTGTAGATTTGGGGTTTGGTTTTAAGTCGATTACGGGTGTTTATGTTTTGGATGCGTTGCTGAGGTGGGATTTGGCGGCTTTGCGGGATGCGATCGCCCATTTAATCCTTCCAGCTTTGACTTTAGGAACTATTCCTCTGGCGATTATAGCTCGCATCACTCGTTCTGCGATGCTGGAAGTGCTTTCTCAAGATTACATCCGCACTGCCAGGGCTAAGGGATTGCCGGAATATTGGGTGATTTTGAAACACGCTTTGAAAAATGCGTTTTTGCCGATCGTCACAACTATAGGTTTGCAGTTCGGCACTCTTTTAGGCGGCGCTATTCTGACTGAAACGATTTTCTCGTGGCCGGGAATTGGTTCTTGGATTTATACGGGTATTCTGACGCGGGATTACCCAATTGTCCAAGGAGGAGTAATTTTTGTGGCTGTAACTTTTGTACTGATTAATCTGGCGGTTGATATCTCCTATGCTTTTTTAGATCCGAGAATTCAGTACCGTTAATGAAAAGGAAATCAGACACGAAATGCTTGTTTAACATCCGGCTGCAGCAGGTAGTAAATGCTAGCCACTGCAAAACCCAGAGTTAAAAAATTGACTGCTGTACCGCCGCTGCCAAACAATTTGACAATTTGCGCGAGGGTGGCGATGATATGGACAATTAACGTTCCCGTCCAAGCCCAATTTTTTAGTTGAAACAAACCCCAAGTTAAGAGTAAGGAGAGAAGCCCTAAAATAAAACTTATCCCAGCAAAAATTGCAATGAAGCCGCCGATTACAGTGCCAACTTTCGCCCCACCGACAGCGGCACCGAGACCGCCAAAAATGCCTGCAAAAAGTAAGATGAACAAGCCGTCAAGCAGACTGAAAATGCCGCTAATTAGCTGCAAGATTGCTAGAACTGTAACGCTTTGAGGACGATTCATTGTTTTGATTTTCCATTCTTAACGGATTTGAAAAATATTTTAACCTGTTGTGGGCACAGGGCGGATATGGATTCAGGATTTACGCACCGCTACCCGTGAAACGGGGTTTCTGCGCGGATGCTTCGCGGACAAACCTATTATTTCTGGCAGCAGCCGGGTTTATGAGAGTAAGCATCTTCAGTCCTGGACGCAGGCACGGTATATATAGAGTGCAAGTGTTTGAGCGATCGCCCATTCCTATTTAATATCAATTCCGGTTGCACCGGAATTATTGTTGACTTTTGACTGTTGACGGGCGGGTCGAAAAACTGAATCGTTGAGTGTTAACTGTTGACTCGATTTTATTATTCCGATGCAACCGGAAACGATATAACGGGCGATCGTAACTTTTGTCACGCTATATATAGCGTGACTGCGTCCAGGACTGTCTATCTAAGTTGTCATGCACGGGTCTTAGGCAAAGGAACTGGCATCGGCGCAGTAGTCTTGAGTTGATGTCAGCCGCCAACTGGAATCCCCAAATAGTTCCAGAACCCGTTGATGATACTTCAACAAGCTCGATCTGTGACCGACGCTGATAAAAGTTGTTTTAGTCTCTTGTAACTGCTGATAGAGAGCTTCTTCGTTTTTGAGATCCAACGCGCTTGTAGCTTCATCCAAGATGGCGTAGCGGGGACACACAAGTAGCAGCCGTGCAAAAGCGATGCGCTGTTGTTCTCCTAATGACAAAACCTCGTCCCAGTTGAGTTCTACATCCAAACCGCCAACTCTTGTAGGTAGGTCTTGCAGATTGACTTGTTCCAAAACCTGATACAGTTCCTCGTCTGTGAGTTCACCCGTGCTGTTGGGGTATAGTAGCTGGTCACGCAGGGAACCCAAAATCATGTAAGGCCGCTGGGGCAAAAACATCATTTCTTCTAGATTTGGTCGCACTACGCGACCTGAGCCAGTTTTCCACAAACCTGCGAGTGCCCGTAGCAGAGAACTTTTGCCACAGCCACTAGAACCCACAATCAGCAGTCCTTTACCGGCTTCAATTGAGACTGACAAGTTTTTGACTAATATCCGTTCATAGTTAGGGGTTTGTAAGGTGATGTGTTCGAGGGCTAGATGAAAATCTTCGACTGTATCAATTGTTTGGGCGTTTTGGTTTACGCAGCTTTCAGAGCGATGTCCTGGCTTTAACGCTTCCAAGGCTTCTGCAAAGCTGGCTAAGCGATGAATCTTAGCGGCAAAGGCACTCAGGGATTCAAACTGTCTCACTATCATCGACAGGCTACTTAAAACCTGATTGAAGGCAATACCCGCTTGGGGAATTGCGCCCAACTCAATTTGACCCTTGAAAAACAAAGGGGTTACTACTAAGTAAGGTAAGATGAGAACAAAATAGTTATATCCTTGTGTAAAAAAATCCAGATTCCGCTGACATCTAATCAGTAGATTAAAGTTCTGGAGTAGCGCAGAAAGTCGCTGTCTTACAAGCCTTGATTCCTTATCTTCTCCCCGAAAAAAGGCAATCGATTCAGCATGATTGCGGACATGAACTAAGCCATAGCGGAAGTCTGCATTTCGTCGGCTTTGATTGAAGTTGAGCCCGATCAGTCGTTTGCCTAAAAAAACTGTTGCGACATTGCCAAACATAGAGTATAGAAACAAAACAGCGACCAGCGCTTTAGAAATAGACCAAAGAACTCCAATAAACGCAATTAGATTAAGGGCTTGAGTGAAAATACCTAACAAAATTTGCACAGTACTTAGGATAAATGACTCAATTTCTTCCGAGATGCGCTGATCTGGATTGTCAATATCAAGGTTGGAGCCAATTTCATAATAAGCCCGATTGTGGAAATACTTATTCAGAAAATAATTGGTTAGCCACCCATACCAGTGGAGTCCAAGTTTCTTTGTGAGGTAGCCGTAGAAGACGACAATCGGTGTAGTGACGGCAAACACACTGCCGTATAAAAATAACAGACGAAAAGTGCTTTTAACATCTTTTTCGGCAAAGGCATTTATAATGTCTCTGCTTACATAAGTGCTGATTACATCCAAAGCAATGGATGATAGCAACAACAATAGTGATACAGCTAACAAAATCCAGGGCAGCCTATGATTTCTCAACGGGATTTTGTAGTATAAAAAGCCGAGAATTGGAGTAAATAAACATAACACAACCCCATAAATAGCTGGAGAATTGATAATATCAGCTACAGATTCAGCAAAGCCTGGGGCAATACTGCTAGAGAGTTTCGGAAAATAATGCTGACCCACTAAGCTGACTGTGCTGACCACAATAAAGAAAGTAGTGAAGATGAATAGCAGTAGCAGCAGTAACAACCCAAGAAATGTTCGTCCTCCTCCTTGCTCGACTGGATACCAGTAAGGTTGGGTAAGTCCTAAAAATCGCTTCCATAACTGACGGTCAAATCTATTCATGTTGCGCTCGAACACATTAATTGATTGGCTGGCTAGTTAGGCTCTATGTTTGCCATATCCTTAGCTAGCTCGGTTGAGTTGATTGATTTCGCTAGTAGCGGCGGATCGAGTAGCAGCGGTGAAGGAACTCGCTCCGGATAGGCCAAACGCAAAAAGTGCATCCCAATGCCTGCCAACCCGGTCATCATGTCGGGCAACACATCGCTACCACCTGCACCGCAGGTCCAACGTCGGGCCTTCTCAAAGTTGCGCCACTGTGTTGTCGCCTGTACATTAGCTTCCATCTGCAGATAAGGCTCGTTTACGAGCTTACCGAATCTCAGTAATAGCTCCGCACCACCTGCTTTGCCGTGGCACAGGGAATCATTTTCCAGCCTGTGAAAATTACGAAGCATTGCCTCTAACGCCGTGTAAGCTTCACGCAAGATATCCTCGTCCGTTCGGCCTAAAGTCGCCCAACTATCAATGCGACTCAAGCCAATCCCCGCCGCGCCACTACATCAAAAATGAGCAAACTTTGGCCCTGAATCTTGTTTAGTCATCACTGATGTCCGCAAGTCATACCAATTGCCCTCCGCTGCATCAAATTGGGTTGGTTCATAGGCAAAGGCCTGACGACCAGCTGTAATGTACTCCGGGTTGTTGGTGTGGCAGCCTAGCTGAATTAGCGCCCAGCCGATGCCGCTTGCGCCGTGGGAAAAGCCAGTTAGATTGCCTCGCCCTAACTCGGGGTTACAGGGCTACGAGAGCGTCTCGTCCACGCGAATCGCCTGCTGCAGTGAGTGTTCGGCGCAGATGTTCGCGCAATTCATGCCCTTACCGCACGTTGCCTGTGCTAGACCAAGCATGACGGGAATCAACCCCCCAGCGCCGTGGATGATATCGTAGTAATCATCTTGACTAATGCGTGGTGTCATCTCAGCACATAATTCACTAGCCTGCTCCAGCAGAGCTGGTTTGCCCCAGAACTTGGCGAGGTGTGTCAACAGATAAATCAGACCTGCCGTGCCCTGGAAAGCCCCGATCATTGTCGGATCGCGTTGTTCGATAGCATGGACAAGCGCCCGCTCTGCAGTTTGGCGAAATTCTGCCTTCGGTTGAATTGCGTCCAGGTAAGCGAAAAACAGACAGATTCCGGCTGAACCACTGTACAGCGAACTATTAATATCGACCAAACGTTTACCAGTAGGGGTGTAATCTATCGTTTGCCAAGGAGCCGACTTAGACGGTTTTTGGAGTAGCGAACACAATTGCATCCCAATTTGCTGAGCATAATCAACCGCTGAAGCAACAAAGTGTGGGCTGTTAATTTCGCCGCTGCACAAGCTAGCATAAATATACTGGTTCTGTCGGATTTGGCTGTCCGCGGATAACCGTTTAATGCGATCGACTGCATTATTCAAGGGCGAAATCGACAGAGAATCGGACAACTGCAGCTGATAGTTATAAATCAGGTCTTTGCTATCGGCCTTTGCAGCAAAGATGGGAATATCTAACTGCCACAAAGCCTTTAATTCAAGTTCAGCTAGCTTGCCGGTATCATCCCACAGGCGCGGATGTTCAATTAAAGTGTGGAAAACCAAATCGACTTCCAGCGGATCCGCTAAGCATTTAGGATGTTGCGCGGCATCAAGTAAGTGAGCATAAATCTGTGTGGCTCGATTCACAAAGCGCACTGAGGAAGGTGCGAATAACTCTTCGATCAGCTTTATTGCTTGCGTAGGGTTTTGTTGCACCCAGCCGTAAACCTTGTTAAACCCGTCCACAATGCATTGTTGATAATCGTGCGGACGTACCAACTGACCGTTGTAATAGATGCGATTCGTAGCTTCTACCTCAACGCGGACACCAATTTTGCGTTCAACTGCCAGGGATAATGACACGCGGTTGTTAATTTGGGGTACAGCAAAGGGTGTCTCGTAAGATTCCCCACCACTATAGGCGCTTAGGTTTATCCGATTGCTAGCATCGGGTGTATTGGCGCGCGGCCAATCCAGCATCCCTGTTCTAAACACTGAATCAGACAGTGAATCGGAAATTTTTTCCAGGCGACGCGGTAGCAATTCCAAGACAGTTTCGCAGTCGCAGATGAAGGCGTTGCAGTTGGAGACGAGAATGTTTTCAAAATGAAGATCGCTGCCGCCTAAGATATGAAAGATGGCTAAATAACCGCCTAGCTGATTGTAAAATTTCTCGACAACTTCTTTGCTTTGGGTATGATTTTGTACGGGGAGAAACTCGGCATAACCATAGCTATCTTTACAAAGCACTCGATAAGCCGCAAACTCGATCGCTTCAGCTTTGGTCAAGGTTTCGAGTAAACCTTGCAATGCAGCTTCAGATTTTATACAGCGGGGTTTGTAAACAATAGTTCCTTGGTGCGAGTTCGCTAACTCTAGCTCGACCACGACCACGCTATGACCGCCAGCATGAGAGTCAGACTGACCTAATTTGAAAGATTTGATTTGCTTCAGGGGTAGCCCCCCAAAAAAGGTGGCGCTGATTTCAGCGCGATCGCTCGTCAAATGCTGTATCAGTTCTTCACCAATTTTACTTAAAAAATTGGTAACTTGAGCTAACCAACGCCCGAGTACGGGAAACTTGCAATAAAAGCGGTGATAACTCTGCTCGTTATTAAAGGTCTGTTCAAAGTAATTTACATAGGCTTGAGCATCGGATGATGGGGCGAGCTTGTTTTGGTGACAGTAAAGCTTTATATCAGCCTCGATCGCATGAGCTAGCAATTTTTCAAAGCGATTTAGCAGTTGAAGCTGAATATTAGCGATAACTTGCTGATTAATGATGTAATTAGTGGTAGCCTGATTAACTTCAGCGCAGATGGGTTGCAGTGTTTGTTGCAGCCAACGCAGAAATGGTTCGCAAACTTTGCCAAAGCGTCTGTAGTAAATATCGCCCTCATACCACCAGCTGCCCGCAAAATCAGCCTGCGGTAAATCCAGCTTTGCCAGTGCGGCTTGGTACAGGTTCAACCATGTAGCATGAGGTTGCATAAACTGTACCCGGTCCGACTCAGACAAGTTGGTCAGATTTTGTTCGTACAACTTGTAATCAGCTAGCAGTTGTTGCAAGTTGTCCTTTGTAGGTATGTTGCTTGCCAATTGCTCATAAATCTGCTGCTTGACTTGTGTTGCGGCTAACTTGCCAGCCAATTTGTTCAGCGTCCAAGTATCGAGCGGGCTGAGCTGCCCAGTGCAAGCCAGCAAGGTGTTGCCCTCAGCCAATTGTTTAGTGATTGAGAGGCGCTCAGATAGGTTGCTGGCGCGGCCAGCAAAGCCAGCGAGGGTAAGATTATCAAGCATGGTTAAAGATCCAAAAAGTCAAATTACTTTGCAGCAACTAATGGTTTCGATTGACAATACTTTTGGTGTCGCTAATTGACTGAATTAATCAATCAGGTCATAACCCTAGATATCCTTTAGCCTCCAAGGGAATACCGGGTTGGTAAACAATTTTGGTACTGATTGTGAACCTACTAAAGATATTTACCCCTGGATGCTTCTCACTTTTGTTTACCCCCACTAAGCTACCAAATGAAGTTGCAGCATTCTGGATTCTGTCCCATATTTTTTTGCCAAATTGAAATGCTCGTTTTAACGCTTTCTGTTCATATCCTAGCCATCCGAGGAGAGCGTTTCTCTTCGCTGGAGTACACAGCCCAGTTGTGACGAGATGATCCAAAAATAACTGCCACCGAGGTTCCTCTTCTGCCTCTTCTGTGACATAACATTCCAGTCCAATACTGGGAAATATGGTATCACCCACATCGAAGCTCAGGACGATATTATCCACAAGACCGGATATGCTTGAAATAACCTCTTCCAGTTCATTAACTGAACCGCTCCAACCAATATGTGCTAAATATGCTGAGAATTGAGCTGGAGGAATTCCGCTTATAATCAACCTTATAGCATCAGATTGGCGAGACAGCGCCGCACCAATAAAAATAATTTTTGCGTCAGCAGGTAAAGCCTCAAAACACAGATGAAGATTCGACTCACGGTGCGAGGAAAGTGGATGATCGAGCAACTTTAGAGCCATTTCTCGCAGCGATTGAAAATCACAGGCAACTTCCTGATTCAAATGCAGCCCAATGCAGGGAATTGGCACGTTTGATGGCTGCCCATCCACATCGAACTCGAGCCAGATAGCATTTACCCTTTGGTGCAGGGAAGATTTGGCCTCAGCTAAATCCTGGGATAAATTCTGACAGCGTTTCCATACAGGATGAATCAAGATACTGTCTGGCAGGTTAATTGCAGAGTTGGGTAGAGGAACTGATAAATCCAACTGGGATGCACTTGCACCTAAACGACATTCCAAAAGCGCGTTTGAGAGGGGTGGTAGGATTTGGGCTAATTTGTAAATGTGGGACAAAGCTTCGGTTGAAACCAAGTCTGCTGAAAGTCGGGGGGCAACAAATTTCAGCTGATATTTCATAGAGTAGTTCATCAATTTCCCTCCTTTGTGGTGATGACTCGCCAGCCTCGAATATTCGAGGCTGGCGAGTCATTCCTTGCATCCAGATCCCACCATTGATAGCGATCGACTAAGTTAGTGCAGCACCTATCAAGACTCATCAAAACAAGAGGGTTTTGTGGCATTAACTTGTGCTGATTAACGTGATTAGCCAGCCCGGGGATAATCGAGCAAACTAGCGATATAGGGTAATTAGTCTGCCGAGTGCCCGTGCGCAGCTGAATTACTACAACGTATTTCCGTCACAACGTATTGTGTAGCCCGAGATGCAGGTATTTCGGCAGCCGGGATCGAAGGTATTTCCATCGCACACTATTGTCAAGCCCGAGATACAAGTGCTTACACACGCAGCAAAGTCCGCAGCCTCGTTGACCAACTCCATTGTCACAAGTGGAAAGCCCAGTATTAGCGGATGAATCAAGATACTGTCTGGCAGGTTAGTTGCAGAGTTGGGTAGAGGAACTGATAAATCCAACCGGGATGTACTTGCACCTAAACGACATTCCAAAAGGGCGTTTGAGGGCGGTAGTAGGATTTGGGCTGGGGAAAAAACAGTAGACAAATTAAAGCAGAAATTACTGTCAGACTACCTCAAACTTGAACTGAAAGACCAAACTATACGTTGCGTACTTGTATTAACAGGAAAGGAGCGCGCTCGCGCATAGCAGTTCAATTTTTAATCTTATAACGATCGCCCATTCCGATTTAACGGGCGTTCGTAACTTTTGTCACGCTATATATAGCGTGACGGTCTAAGTCCCGATCTTAATATTGTGTCGTTACGAGGGATTCACTGGCAGAGCCCGCTGCGATCGCTAACACGAGTCCGCAATGAGCGAGTGACGGTCGATCGCCCGCTGGTCGATCCGCTTTTGTTGCTGGTAAGGAGCGCGCTCCTAGATCCCAAAAATGATATTATTTACTAAAATATATTTTTATTTGCCAGCAGCCGGGAGAGATCCTGTTTAGACCCACCTCTTTAGGCTGAAAAAACTTAACATTAGTTAATAAATTGCAACGATTGGCTATAATCGTTTACAGGTGCTGGTTGGGGAACTTTTTTTAAATCACCCAATCGGATGAGTCTCAAAGACGATGCCAAGCATCAGCAAAAATTTTACCTTAAAGGTAATCCTGAGATTAAAGTAGGTGAGTCGGTATGATCGTTAGCCCTAAAAAGGAAACTGCTCAGGTCAAGGTGGAAGATACTCAGACTGTAGACACCAAGGCCGCAGAGACCCAAATTGCAGATAACAAAACCGCCCAAAAGCAGTCTCCGAAGAAACCCGCGCGCAAACCGCAGCGATGGGCGATTGGGTTGGTGGCAGCCGGGTTGCTAGCTGTACCGACCACCATATATATAGTAAAAAGTCGATCGCAGCCGAAAGTAGATGCGATCGCCAGTATGACAGTGCCGGTGGAAGCGCAAAACCTTACGGTGCGGATTACGTCTAGCGGCACGGTGCAGCCCGTACAGCGCGTGAATCTCAGCCCTAAAGGCTCCGGGCGCATAGCAGAATTATTTGTCGAACAGGGCGATAGAGTCGAAGCAGGACAGATTGTGGCGCGCATGGAAAGCCGCGATGTAGAAGCTCAACTCGCTCAAGCTAAAGCCCGGGAAGCCAGCGCGCGAGCCAAACTCGCCAAAATTGAAGCCGGGAATCGATCGGAAGACATCGCTAGCGCCCGAGCGCGCTTAGAGCAAGCCGAAGCCAGTCTCGCGCAAGTCCAAGCCGGCAGCCGCGTGGAAGAAGTTGCAGGAGCCAGAGCCCGCTTGCAGCAAACTCAAGCAAACTTGCAGCAACTGCGAGCCGGCAGCCGCGTTGAAGAAGTCAGTCAAGCGCGAGCTCGTTTAGCCCAAGCTCAAGCTCGTTTAGCAGATGCTCAAACCGGCAGTGTCAAACAAGAAATTGCCCAAGCACAAACGCAAATTGACTCGAGTAAAGCCGAAGCCGAACTAACCGCTCAACGGGTGGCACGCAATCGACCGTTAGTGCAAGAAGGTGCTCTTGCTAAAGATAAACTCGATGAACTGATCAAAGAAAATCGCACTGCCCAAGCTAAATTAATAGAATCCCAAAAACGCCTGCAACAACTGCAAGAAAGTCGGGAGTCGCAAATTCAGCAACTGCAAGCTGCTGTCCAAGTCGAGCAGCAAGCATTGAAGCAATTGCAAAATGGCACGCGCTCGGAAGAAATTGCGAAAGCCGAAGCAGAAGTTGCCGAAGCAAAAAGCAAATTAGCACAAGTAGAAAACGGCAGCCGTCCAGAAGAAATCGCCAAAGCCGAAGCAGCAGTTGCTGAAGCAAAAAGCCAATTAGCCGAACAAGAAAACGGTTCTCGCCCAGAAGAAATAGCTCAAGCTAAAGCTGAATTAGCGGAAGCTCAAGCTCAAGTCCGCTATCAAGAAGTGCAGTTAGAAGATACGAAAGTTCGCGCTCCTTTTGCTGGAGTTATTACCCAAAGATACGCCATTCAAGGAGCTTTTGTAACTCCGGCAACTTCGGCATCGGAAGCAACTTCGGCAACTTCGACATCGATTGTCGCTCTAGCTAGAGAGGTGGAAGTTTTGGCGAAAGTCCCGGAGGCAGATATCAGTCAAATTAAACCGGGTCAAGAAGTTGAAATAGTCGCTGATGCTTATCCAGATAAGGTGTTTAAAGGCAAGGTTAAATTGATTGCACCGGAAGCTGTGAAAGAACGAGATGTGACGCTGTTTCAAGTGCGGGTAGCGATTGATACTGGCAAGGATTTATTGCAATCGGGAATGAACGTAGATTTGAGATTTGTTGGTCAAAAGCTGAGCAATGCTTTAGTTGTGCCGACGGTGGCAATTGTGACTAATAAAGGTCAAACGGGTGTGCTGGTTCCTGATGAAAAACAACAGCCGAAGTTTAAGCCTGTTACGGTTGGCTCGACTATTGGCAACAAGATTCAGATTTTAGAGGGTGCCGCATCGGGCGATCGCGTTTTTACCGAACTTCCTCAAGGTAAAAAATTAGAGGATATTATCAAGAATCAGAAATAGGGCATGGGGCATGGGGCATAGGGCATGGGGCATTATTTCTCTCATCTAGGGTGTTTTCTTTCCCCGGATCTCCCGCCGACGCCCCCCGCCTCCGGGGAGTAGAGGGTGGGACAAGAGCAGTCTTGCGCCGCTCTTAAGATTTATTATGGGTTTAAATATTAAGTTGACACCAAAAATCCCAATCCCCAATCCCCAATCGAATAATCCCAAATCCCCAATCCCCAATAGAATAATCGCAAATCGAATAATCCCAAATCTCCAATAGAGAATCGAATAATCCCCAATCCCCAATCGAATAATCGGAAATCGAATAATCCCAAATCCCCAATCCCCAATCGAATAATCCCCAATAGAATAATCGCAAATCGAATAATCCCAAATCCCCAATAGAGAATCGAATAATCCCCAATCGTAAATCGAATAATCCCCAATCCCCAATCGAATAATCGGAAATCGAATAATCCCAAATCCCCAATCCCCAATCGAATAATCCCCAATAGAATAATCGCAAATCGAATAATCCCAAATCCCCAATAGAGAATCGAATAATCCCCAATCGCAAATCGAATAATCCCCAATCGCAAATCTAAAATCTAAAATCTAAAATCGAATCATGGATATTGTTGAAAGCGTCAAAATGGCAGTCACAACTTTGATGTCAAACAAGCTTCGCAGCAGTTTGACGATGTTAGGAATTATCATAGGCAATGCTTCGGTAATTTCTATGATCGGTATCGGCGAAGGAGCTCAAACATTTATCGAGGGACAAGTTAACTCTCTGGGTTCAAACTTGCTATTTATTATTCCCGGAAGTCCTGAAGCGCAAACCCGCCCGGTGATTCCGCCCCAGACTTTAGTAGTGGAAGATGCAGAGGCGATCGCATCTCAAGTACCTTCTGTCGAAGAAGTCGCACCAACTCTCAATGATAGTCAACTCGTTACTTACCGCAATAAAAACGTTTCGTCTTCCATTGTCGGAACTACCCCAGAATTTTTGACAGTTAGAAACTTTGATATTGCTCAAGGTCGATTTTTAAGCAAATTAGATGTAAAAAGACAAGAAAATGTGGTTGCTTTAGGAGCGGAAGCAGCAGCACAATTGTTTGGCAATACACAGCCAATTGGTCAATATATTCGGATCAAAAACTCTAGTTTTCAAGTGATTGGAGTCATGCAGGCGAAAGGTTCCAGCTTTGGCGACAATCAAGATATGAATGTTTATTTGCCCCTGACAACAATGGCAAATCTGATCGTAGGTCGCACGTCTCCCTACGGTACAAAGGTAACATTTATCTCGGTTTCCATTAAAGATGAAACTATGATGCAAGCGGCCCAATTTCAAATAGAAAATCTGCTCAGGTTGCGTCACAAAATTACTAAGGAGGATGATTTTACTGTTCGCAACCAGAAAGATTTAATGAAAACTTTGGGCAGTATTACTAGTGCTTTGACGTTGATGTTGGCTTTCGTGGCGGCAATTTCGCTGTTTGTCGGCGGCATCGGGATTATGAATATTATGCTGGTTTCTGTTACCGAACGCACCAAGGAAATTGGGCTGAGAAAGGCGATCGGAGCTTCTCAGCAAGATATTCTAATTCAGTTTATGATTGAGTCTGTGATTTTGTCAGCGGCAGGCGGGGCGATCGGCACTGGATTCGGTATCGGCGGCGTGCTTATAGTAGCTGCTTTTACTCCCCTGCAAGCTAGCGTTTCCCCAGTGGCGATCGCACTTGCAGTCGGTGTTTCCGGCAGCATCGGCTTATTCTTCGGCATTGTACCCGCAAAACAAGCGGCTAAACTCGACCCGATCGTCGCATTGAGAAGTGCTTAATTAGTTTGTTGACTGTTCACGGTTGACTGTTCACGGTTGACTGTTCACGGTTGACTGTTGACGGTTGACTGTTCACGGTTGACTGTTGACGGTTGACTGTTGACGGTTGACTGTTCACGGTTGACTGTTCACGGTTGACCGTTGATTGTTATACAAATAACTCATAACTAATAACTCATAACCAAGTATGAATTTTATTGAAAGTGTGAAAATGGCTGGTCAAACGCTACTAGCCAACAAAATTCGCAGCAGTTTAACAATGATCGGGATGATTGTCGGCAATGCCTCAGTAATTGCCATGATGGGAATTGGAGAAGGAGCTCAAAAATTTGTAGCAGGACAAGTTCAATCCCTCGGTACAAACGTATTAATCGTGAGACCCGGAGTTCCCAACGCTAGGCGAAGTTCGATCCTAAATGCGCCTCAAACACTGATAGTAGAAGACGCAAAGGCGATCGCAAGTCAAGTCCCCTCCGTTCAAGGCGTCTCAGCAGAACTTAACAGTTCAGAGATTGTTCGCTATAGCAACAAAAATGTTTCTGCTTTAATTTTCGGCACGATTCCAGAATTTCTAGAAGTCAGAAGCTTTGAAATGGCAAAAGGGCGGTTTTTGACCGAACTCGATGTTAAACAAAGTAACCAAGTTGTGGTTCTGGGCTCTGAATTAGCAGAGAAACTTTTTGGCAATACAAATCCCTTGGGCCAACAGGTGCGTATCCAAAATGTCAGCGTCAAAGTAATTGGAGTATTGGCGCCCAAAGGAACCTCTTTTGGTACGAATTACGATAACTCGGCTGCTGTTCCGATCGCCACAATGGCCAATCGCATAGTCGGGCGCAAATCTCCCTACGGTTTGGCTGTCACGTCGATATTTATTTCGATTAAAGATGAATCGCAAATGGACGCGGCGCAATTTCAGGTAGAAAACCTGCTGAGACTGCGGCACAAAGTTACTACCGAAGATGACTTTACTGTGAGAAATCAAAAAGATTTAATGGCAACAATGGGTGCGATTTCCGGGGCTCTAACACTTATGTTAACTGCTGTTGCTAGCATTTCCCTATTAGTCGGCGGTATTGGGATTATGAACATTATGCTGGTGTCCGTCAGCGAACGCACTCAGGAAATCGGGCTCAGAAAGGCAATCGGCGCATCCCAAAAAGATATCTTATTTCAATTTATTGTCGAAGCTGTAATTTTATCCGCTGCCGGAGGGATAGTCGGTACTTGCGTCGGTGTCGGCGGTATCTTGCTGGTAGGTAATTTCACGCCCTTGCAAGCTAGTATTTCGCCCGTGGCGATCGCCCTTGCAGTCAGCGTGTCCGGCACAGTGGGTCTCTTCTTCGGCGTCGTCCCCGCCCGCCAAGCCGCCAAACTCGACCCGATCGCAGCTTTGAGAAGTGCTTAATAAATACAGCAGATTGCAGGTCCAAAGCTGGACTTCATAAACCTGGGATAGCTGTATCTACTTACTCCGTTACACAATCCCCTCATATTATGCTGGTAAAAATTATCTATATCTAAATCTTAAAAAAAACAGTTTTTTTGTAAGAACTTAACAAAGTTGCAGTATGTGAGGCAGTTTTAATGACTGTATTTTACCCAGCGTCAGAGCGCCAAACATCATAAAAAGCCCGTTAAATATTAAAGATTCAATATAGCGGTTCGATCGCGTGGTGAGGTATGCCCAATGCCCGTGGGTCCAATGCCCAATGCTCAATGCCCAATTCCCTATGCTCTATGCCTTATGTCAGATAGTACCTCATGTTACGCTCGAAAGGCTATAAAGCTGTGTTGTGGCCTTTGCTTCCCAACCACAAAGTTTAATAATATTAAAACCGAGGTAAACAGACCTAAGCATCTACAGACGTTACGAAACCTTTACGATTTAATCAAAATATTCAATAGATAAACATGGCATCCCTCACTCCTAGTGCTAAATTTGACTATCTTGAAGGAACCACCCAAGCTGACAGATTTAACGGATTGGATGGCAACGACATAATTTATGCCAACAGCGGAGACGACTTTCTCGAAGGCGATGCAGGCAAAGACAAAATTTGCGGCGATCGAGACAACGATACGATTGTTGGCGGAGACGACGAGGACATCCTCTGGGGAGGCAAAGGCAGCGACCTAATTGCCGGCAATTCCGGCAACGATATCATCTACGGTGGCGCAGGTAGCGATACCGTGACCGGCGGCACAGGGGATGATATATTTGCCATTGCTAAAGGCAGCGGCGGCGCAACTGTAGCCACAGCCGACTATATCGCCGACTTCGGCAACGGCAATGACAAAATTCGATTGCTAGACGGCCTGGCATTTGAAGACTTAAACATCCAGCAAGGCACAGACGCCAACAGCAACAGTACCGTCATTCAAGACAAACTAACAGGCGAATATTTAGCAGTATTGCCAGGAGTCAACAGCAGCAGCATCAACCGATCCAACTTCACCACTCACCGATCGGGAAACCCAGTCACAGACTGGAACACCACCTTACTCGACGCCGTGCGGACAGCCAGCAGCCCGCCTCCCCTTGCCGGACGCAACATGGCAATGGTTCACGCAGCCATTTACGACTCTGTTAACTCTATTAGCAAAAAATACAGCCCTTACCGAGTCAGCATAGATGCACCAGCAGGGGCATCAGAAGAAGCAGCCACAGCAGCCGCAGCCCACCGCACCCTAGTCAGCCTCTACCCGGCGCAAGCAGGTAAATTCGACGCAGCATTGCAATCATCTCTGGCAAAAATTCCCGACGGCAAAGCCAAACAAGACGGTATCGCCATCGGACAACAGGTTGCCGACCAAATTATCAGTTTGCGGAATACAGACGGCATCACGAAAGTAGTGCAGTACACCCCCTCAACCGACCCCGGCAGTTGGGTGCCGACTCCCCCCGCCTTTGCCGCCGCGCTGGCGCCACAGTGGCCGCAGGTGACTCCTTTTGCCATGACTAGCGGTTCTCAGTTCCGCCCGCCCGGCCCGCCCGCCCTGGAGGGCGCCAAGTACGCAGAGGAAGTTAACTACATCAAAGAAATCGGCAAAAGTGACAGCCTCACCCGGACTCCGGACCAAACAGCCATCGCCAAATTCTGGGCCAACGGCGCAGGTACGTTTACCCCTCCGGGCCACTGGAACCAAATCGCCGAAGAAACAGCGACTCTCACGGGCCAATCCTTAGAAGATAGCGCCCGCTTGTTCGCCCTGCTAAATATTGCCCTCGCCGATGCAGCTATTAGCTGCTGGGATGCCAAGTATGAGTACAACTTTTGGCGGCCGGTGACAGCTATTCGCCAAGCTGAGACAGACAACAATCCCAACACGACAGCCGACCCCCAGTGGCTGCCACTGCTAACTACTCCGCCTTTCCCGGAGTATATGTCGGGACACAGTACCTTTAGCGGTGCAGCAGATGCAGTGATGAGTTCTGTGTTTGGTCCGGATTTTGGGTTTGGGGACAAAGGCGATCGATCTGTCAACAGTTTGCGAACCTACCAAAATTTCAGCGAAGCTGCCGACGAATCGGGGATGAGTCGCCTTTACGGAGGGATTCATTTCATGAGTGCTAATGTAGACGGTTTGAGTGCTGGTAGAAATGTGGGGAACTATGTTGTCCAGAATTTCTTAAAAGCCTAGGAAAGGTTTTTGGTCGGGTGGGGGCGGGTTTACGAGATTGTTTGTTTTGGGCAATTATTGTTGGTGGAACCCGCCCCTACAAGATAGATGAATTTTTACATTTTTTTTTCGGCTTATTCCAGCAATTCCACAGTGCCGAGATACCCGTCTACTCGGACTTTTTGACCGTCTCGCAAGCGAGTTGTAGCTTCAGCAATATTCATAACTGCGGGAATTTTGTACTCGCGAGCGATAATTGCTCCGTGAGACAATTGACCGCCAACTTCGGCGATAATTGCTGTTGCTCCTAATAGCAGCGGTGCCCAACCTGCATCGGTGTAAGGCACTACTGCGATCGCATTTTCTCCTAAATCTGCTGTCACGGTGCGACAAATCTTCACAAAGCCTTCGACGCAGCCGATACTTGCTGGGATTCCCTGCATGATATTAGTTTCGGATGTTGCGGGAACGATCGACCTTTTCTGAGAATTTGGCAGCAAATTGCCGTAGACGACAGGCGGAATCGGGCGATCGCGATCGGCTAACAGGCGATCGCGCCTTTGGCTAATTGTATCCTGAAAAGAAACACGCGCCCCGCTGCGAATCCACTGCTGAATTTCCCCAAATTCCAGATAAAAAATATCCCCGCTTTCCTGAAACACCTGCATTGCCAATCCGCAAGCTTCTATCTCCAAAAAAGTCCAGCGCAGGTGAGCCAACAACCGCGCGTAAATTTCGCTAATTTCGTTTTTGACGAGCGAGCGCTGCTGACATTTATTTAAGCGCCACTTCTGAGCAAAGGTCAAGCCTAATTTACCAGTTTCTGCTAAATTAGTCACAGTCGGTTTTTGAGCCAGAGTTATCAGCAATTTTTGATAAATTTCCGGCTGTTCTCGCCAAGTAGGAACAGCGATATCCGTTCCCACTTCGCTCAAATATCCATAACTATCAAGCCACTGTGCAAATTCGGCTTGTAAAGCCGAACTTTCAGCAAATATCTGTGCTAACTCGGCGACTGAAACAGTCTCGTCAAATTGCCCAATCGCAGTTTTTCGCAACTTTTGAGATAATTGCTGCAAAGCTCGGATAGAGGCAATTTCCGGAGCAGTATCATTGGCAAGCCATTCATCAGCCACGCGAAAAATTCCTTTGCGAATTGCCAGCCCGATCGGCCCTAATATATTGTAGTAAGTAATCGGTTTCAGCCACTCCTGAATTTGCTCTGCTCTCTCCAACAATTCCGACAAATATTGATAATTAGCAATTGCCAATTCCTCTGCCTCTTCCCTCTTCTCTCTTTTTACCCTCAGCCGAGTCCAAGAGTCTTCTTCCTTCTGAAGACTTTGGAGCGCGGTCCGGAAAATAGAAGTGCGATCGACCTCAAAATCTGCATTGAGCGCCCTCTCGCGCTGCACCAGACGCCACAAACCAGGCAAAGAAGGCAAAATCTTCCCCAAAGGCGGCTTGCCCATCTTTTGCCCTCTGAGTAAAAATTCCAAACCCTGCTCCGGCAATCCCATCATCCTAAAAATTTCGCCCAACAAAGTCGCATTAAAATAGGCGTGAGAACCCAGCAAAGTTGCCGTTTCGTTAAAATTTAAATGGCTAGCGCGATCGCCCAAAACCACCTGAAAAATCTCTCCCCAAACCCCGCAAGTCAGAGGCCGGTTAATCGACCAAGTTAGCGGGCGAATTGCACCTGGAATCACTTCCGCTGCAATAGTGCGCGTCCAAAAAGGCTGTAAATTTGTAATCGGGCGGCTTTGCAAAATCCAAACTTTTTCCCCGTCCCAACTCCACTCAATATCCTGCGGAATTCCGTGAAAACAAGCTTCTATCGCTTGCGCTTCTTGGACTAATGCTGCTATAATTCCTTTGTCAATTATTGAATATATTTCGATTTCCCTTAAATTTTTTTCTAAATTTTCAGGCGTACTAAAATCAATTTCCCAATGAAGCGGAGTAACTTGTCCGCCGACAACAGATTCAGCACCTCCCGGTAAAGCTTCAATAATAATCTGGGAACCGCCATCTAAAGGATTGCGGCTGAACATGACACCCGCAATTTTGCTGTCAATGTAAGGCTGAATCAATACAGCCATTTGTGTATCGGGGAGTTGTCGTTGGCGGCGGTAAGCAACAGCTTCGTCCGTCCAATAAGACTGGCGGCAGCGATTAATTGCATCCAGCAATTCTGCTTCAGTGAAAACAGGGCCAATAGTTTGATATTGTCCGGCGGCAGAACTCGTATCGCCATCTTCTCCCGCAGCAGAAGAACGCACAATCATTCGATTTGGGATTTGGGATTTGAGATTTTGGATTACAGAATTATTGATTAACAGTCGATCGGCATTTTCCTCATTCCTTCTTCCTTCTTCCTTCTTCCCTCTTCCTTCTTCCTTCTTCCCTCTTCCTCCTTCCTTCTTCCCTCTTCCTCCTTCCTTCTCGCCTCTTCCTTCTTCCTTCTTCCCTCTTCCTTCTTCCTTCGAGGGCAATATAAAACCAGCAGGTACATTAAAACCGGCGCGTTTCAGTTGAGACAACTTAGCAGCTTTATCCCCGCAAATTGCAGCATCTAACGAGTCATCTAGAGAAAACAATTGTTCGGATTTAGATAAAGCTATATCATCACCCTGACTGAGATTAATTGCTGCTAGCAACAAAGCCAATCCTGCTGCTGCTAAAAATTCGGGTATTGATTGTCGCCACACCAAAACCCAGATAGGGGTGCACAGACACCCGCAACGGGAAGCAAAAAGTCTCGCCCGATCGCCCTCACCCCACCAGCGCTGTGCCAAACCCCACGCCAGCAGCCCCCAAATGCCCGAGGATACAGCCACCGGCGGCGAAAATACCAAAAGACCCCAAACAGCGTTGGTAACGCCTCCACCTCGGGTGATCGCATATCTGCCCGCAACTAGAGGAATTAACAGGGCGATCGCGATCTCCGGTGCATCGGGGAAGCAAAATCGCCCCGCCAAAACCGGAGTAATTCCCCTGACAATTTCCGCCAACACCGCAGCAATTCCAGCTAATTTCCCCCCGTGAATGAAAGCGGCCGACACCCCAACATTCCCCGTACCCAGCGCCCTCAAATCTCGGCGGGTAAACACTCGCACCGCCCATCTCGTTAGCGGTAAAGCACCCAGGCTGAAACTAGCAGCCAACAGCAATGCTATTGTCCCCAACGGCATAAAATCAGCTCTCCTATTTTCAACCTCTAACCATTATGACGGCAATTCTGTCACTTTTTCTGTCTTCAGATATATCAACAAAACGGCATTAGCACTTAAGATAATGTAAAAGTAGAGTAGAAAAGGATTTAGCCTAATGATAGATATCAGCTTGACCGCTCCCATGGCAGTTATTCTTGCACCCATCAAGCAAGTAACGATCGATCTGCTGATGCAGCAGCCAGTGCCGGAATCAAGTGTCAGCTTGACCACTCCAATAGCAGTTCTTGGTGCTGGCTTTATTGCCGCAGTTACGATCGGCTCCATCGCCTGGTACAACTCCAAGCGCCCCCCCGGTTGGGAATCCAAAGAACGCCCTGATTTTGTTCCGAAAGTTGATAAAGACGATTTGATTTCTGAATCAAAGAAAAAATAGAACAAAGCTGTTATAGCTCGGAAAAAGCTTTGAGAGGAAGAAGAATTACCCTTGCATATCTATCCGGTAGGGTGCGCCTCGGCGCGCCTTACGCTATGTAGAAAGGCTTTGAGTGAAGAGTTTTAATTGACCGCAAGCACTAATGTCAATAAAGGGAGCGATCGCTGACGGGATGAGCGATCGCTCCCTTTATTGGCATGGATGCAAGATATCATTTCAAACAGACTGCAAGCTGTTAGCCCGGGATTTAAATTCGGCAGGCACTGACTTCTAAGTGAAAAGCCTAAAAATACTGATGTTTTATTAAAAATAGAAAAAATTTGGTAAATCTTATAATTTAGAATAAATTGCACATCCTAATCTTAGCTGTTATTGAAAAACAACCGAGCGATTTAATCATAGGAATTTAGACCTTGACTACAGCTTTGGAGTTCTCTTGAGATTTAGCCTCTGATGAGCGAGTTAGGAGAATTCGTTTCTTTGAATTGGATGAAGCGAGGCCATCGCCTCCGGCGAGAAAATTTCCGCTTGTTTTTTGACGATTCCAAAACGATGACTTCCAGCCCTATCAGATTAAGGAACATAGCAACATCAGAGCAACGCCAGCCTATAAAATCAAAACAGGAATCACTCCTTCCAGCAATGGCATTAGGACGTTATCCCACATAATTTCTGTCTGCTGGGCATACTCTTTAAGACAGTAAATTATAACTTGGTTGAAAAGCCCAAGCAACGAGTAAGTTGCGGTAACGATAATGCTAGCACGTAGGATGCGAGCGACCCATTCGATTTCCAGTTTCAAATTGTCAAATGTAACTTTCAAACTGGTTAGAATAAAGGCGAGCAAGGCATGATTAGCAGAGACAGTGAGCGTAACTAAGGCAGTATCTCGTTCCTATTGGCGAAATACCGTCTGCAGGGTGTAAAACAATAACCCAGATAGCAGTGTGGCTCCAACGACTGTTAGTACCAAACTACGAAGCATGAGCAATACTTGCTCCAGGTTGATAGAAAGGAAAGGGAGAATGTACACCATCAGCTAGTTGCAAGTTATAGCTTTTAGGGATAGCCTACTCAATTTCCAACTTCAGTCCGGGCAACAATTTCTCTAAGTTTTTAAGAGATTTTCCTTGCCAGGGCATATCATTCGACCCCAAAACGACTAACTGAACTCCTGTCTTTTTTCGCATACTGAGAACAAATTTAGACAACATACTAATTCCCGAACTATTGACAAAGACCAAGTTTCTCAAATCAATCGTCATTGTGTGGGGTTCAGACTCAGCCACTTCATTCAGTAAGTTTGTGATAGGAGCGTACTCTGTAGCTCCACCAAGGCTAAGTTCACCTTGGAAGTAGACCCTTACAGAGTCAGGATCGAATTGAACAATATAGTCTTCACCTTTAACTTCTAGAGTGGTCACTATCGGTTCTATCCTCTCTTAATAACTTAATTTGGGTTCGGGAAAAAACAGGTAACTAGACTGGAACGATTACCATTGTCGTGACACCAATCATTTTAGGATATTTTTGCACTCTTTCAAATTTCCAGCCTAGCTTGGCTGAATAATCATTTATCATCCTTAAAAAACCTAAACCCGATGCTCCACTATTTTCCTCTTCTGCACTTTTTTCTATCTGTTGCACGTAGAGTTTTTCTCGATCGAAGCACAAAAATTCTTGAATAAATTTCTGAAACTTATCAAGCCCTTCAGCAATCACAATGTTTCTAGCGAAAAGCACGGCCGTCATGTCAGCTTCTTCAATAAAGTAAATTCCAAATTTATTAAAGTTTGTTCTTTGATTATTAAATTTTATCGCATTTTCCAACAGTTCATTGGCCCCATAACTAACCGCTCCTTTACTTTCTTTAATGAGTCGTTGCTCGGCTGGATCCTGCTCATATACCCGGAGGAAGTTGGAAAAGTAATCCGCCATAAAATTAGCCGATAGTCGATTACTAAGCCAGGGCTTTTTAATGGGAAGTGAATTTGGGGTAAAAGTTAATTCCAACGAATCCTGGTCAGGGGGAAAGCTTTCGACGAAATCTCCGAAGATTTGAAGCATGGCTAGTTAGATTCTCAATAACAAATTTTCTAATTTTATGACCAGCAAGGTGATCGTATCACAAATGTGTACTCACCCAGACGTTAATTTTTTCGAGGTATTGGCGATCGCTCTAAACCAATGCGAATGCTTCAGGCTGTGACTTTTTTTATACACCTAATTGGATCAGCTTCACAACCAATAGCGTAATATCATCAACTACTTTTTGAGTGCCGATATGTCGCCGTAAATCGTCAATCACCGCCTGCTTAATTTCTTGTGCCGATAAATGCCAGTTTTGGCTAATGACTTCACACATCTGCTCAACACCATACTGTTTTTT